>CAZPJZ010000440.1:0-3074 GCA_964586995.1 uncultured Pirellulales bacterium
AAGTGGCCAAGCACCTGATATGACACTGCGACTGTTTATCAAGAATCAGCAAAAGAAAGACTGACAGGCATTCATCGGGCATCAGCATGGAAACGGACGTTTTCGACGTGTGCTCCAATGTGCACTTGTTTAGATTCTTCTGTTAGTTTCGCATCCAGGATAGAAACGCTTTCAAAGGTCACATCGCGAACGTTGTGTTCGGAGTCTGCTCCCTCAATCTGCACAAGGTAATCGCCAGATTGACCATGCATAGTTACGTTCCGGAACCGCACGTTCCGTATGAATCCGGGTACCTTCTTACGCATATATTGGTTCACCACTGGACGCAGGCGGATAAATTCCCTCTGGCCTTCACCATGGATATGGATATCCTCGATTGTGATGTCCTCCAGCCGCATGTCTTCACCAGGTTCCAGAAGAAATGGTGTCATACTGAAATGAATAATATCAAGGTTACGGAAGGTTACATCACGCATGAATGCAGCGCGGCTCTCATGTCCAAGCAGGAAAATGCGAGCCCGGTCGCACCAGAGAGTTGACTTCTCCACCGTGATTCGCTCAACGTTGCTGTTCGGCCCGCTAAAGTCCAGTCCCTTAAGAGCAACACAATCATCATCACTCCGGATGAAGCAATCAGTGATCAGCACATCTTGAGAATTGCACGGGTTGATACCATCATCATTTTGAACGCGTGAATTACAAATCTTAACGTTACGGATTGTCACCCGCTGGCAGCTCTTCGGCACGATGGTCCAGTGGGCAGAGCCGCGAAGCGTGATGCCGTTGATTTCAACGTCGGCGCTGTTGCGAATGGCAATCAGGTTGCCCACCGGGCCTTTACGCCATTCCCAGTCGGAGCCATCCAGAATGCCCCGTCCACAAATCCGAATGTTGGCCCCTTGAGCTAGCACCTCGGCCTTTACGACTGCGCCACCGGCGAGATAAAGTGTCTGGTTGCTCTGCAGGACGATCTTCTCTGGCTTGTGCACTCCAGGTCCAAGGTAGACAACACCCTTGTCATCGGGCTTCGGTGCATTTATCTCCAGAGGGTTCCCGAACAACAGCAGAGGGCCTTTTCTACCATCTGGCTCTATGCTGAGTTTGAGCGGCTGGCTCATAGTAAGGCTCAGTGTATGGTCATCCACCAATGTTGTTTGGAGCCCAGAGGATTGAGGTCGGACTACTACACTCCGAAGCGACCGCTTGGACACGACTTGGACGACTACAGGTCCTGACATGTCAAAGTTGGCAAATGAATACGAGCCACCGTGGTCCCATTGCTTTCCAGCGAATGGCGGGTCGAGAACGCGAGCCATATATGCATTAACCTTCTGGCCCGCCGCGTGCACTTCATAGTCGGCTGACAGGACTTCGCCAGCCGGAGCGGGATAAGTTACGACCTTCGCTGCGGTCGCTGCAGCAGCCAAGCCTTGGTCCGAAGGTATGATGAAAGCTGCTACCAGAACCCCAATTGCCACCAGTCGGTCGGCTCGGGCTGTTACCGCTCTGAAATATTTACACCTCGTGGCTTTGGGAGTTGTTTTCATAGCTGTTTCATCCTCAAATCTGGTCCCGCTCCGGCTCGGGCCTTCGTCGAGACAAGTTATGTGCTGTTTAAGTATCCGTATGCGTTTTCAGATGACCAGAAAGCACAGTACTGATTTGTGGAGTATTGAGCCTTGTGGCGCGCACAGGGGCGCAGTCAAACACTATTCATTGCTCAGTAACTCTGGCATTTAGCTTCTCTTTAATAATCCGGCCCATCTTGAACGTGACTCTTGTCTTTGCAGGGACTTCAATTCTCTCCAGAGTTTTCGGATTCTGGGCTGTTCTTGCTGGCTGTTCTTTGACCTCAAAGACGCCAAAATCGCGAAACTCCAAGCGGTTACCTTTCGCAAGCTCTGTGATTATCTCATCGAGGAGATTCTGGACTGTAGCTTTAGCTAAAGCATGCTTAGCCTGATGGTTTTGAGCAATCCGATCGACCAGTTGCTTATTTGTAACCGTTGGCATGTTCTACATTCAGAGAATCAAAACTTAAAGAATGTCGCCGTGTAACTGACTGCAACAGTTTAATGTAAGGTGTCACGACGGGCAAACAGTTTTTCGTCTTCCTCCCAAAGAGTCTCGGTGTCCACCAGCGGCATGATACGTCAAGCCCATGGTTCAGATTATTGAAGTTCAAAGAGGCGTTTGGTACTGTATGGGATTAAAAGCGGTAGAAGTGTGTCTACACGCTGCAAATAGGGAATGTCGTTTTAGAGAAGAGAAGAAGAACGTTGGAAAACGATCGAAGGGATTTGGGTAGCAGCCGAGTGGTCTCAATCGATGCGCTGCGTGGTTTTGATATGTTCTGGATCATCGGCGGCGGAGAGGTGCTCACCAGCTTGGCGGAGGCATGGAAGCATCCAGTAACACAGACAATTCAGTGTCAGCTAAGCCACGTAGAATGGGAAGGTTTTCACTTTGAGGATTTGATATTTCCCTTGTTCCTTTTCATAGTTGGGGCGGTGTTGCCGTTTTCGGTTTCTCGCCGGTTGGAGCGAGGGCAGAGCGTCCTTAGAATTTACCTGCACATTGTCAAACGGACGGTGATGCTGATTTTGCTTGGATTAGTTTTGAATGGGCTGCTACGCTTCGATTGGCCCCAGATGCGATGGCCGGGTGTTCTGCAGCGGATCGGGCTGTGTTATTTTTTCGCTGCATTGTTGGTGGTACACACGAAGTGGCGGACACAGGCGGTAGTGGCAGCAGCAATCTTGCTTTTGTACTGGGCTATGATGATGCTGATTCCGGTCCCAGGTTACGGCAGAGGGGTTCTTACAGCCGAAGGTTGCCTGGCCTCGTATATTGATCAGCAACTGATTCCTGGCACGCTTTATTACGTGCATGGTGATAACGAGGGACTTATTTCGACTCTGCCTGCCATTTGCACCGCACTTTTGGGAGTGTTGACGGGGCATTGGCTTCGCTCGAATCGCTCCGGCGGTCACAAGGCAGCAGGGTTAACAGTCGCTGGGCTGGTGTGCTTGATTATAGGATATGTTTGGGGATTGTTCTTCCCAATCATCAAA
>CAZPJZ010000441.1:0-3072 GCA_964586995.1 uncultured Pirellulales bacterium
TCCAGAGCCACAACCGACTTGCCGCCCGGCGATCTGGCGGCACCGTGGACAAAATCCACGTGATGGCCGATTCCCGCGAAGGACCTTTCTGCCGCCAAGCGGGCGCAGACCTGTCCGGTTAGATCGACCTCTGTGGCGGTGCTGACGGCAACCATATTGTGCAGGCGGCTGATCAGTCCTGGCTCACTGACGTACTCTGCCGGACGGATGCAGAACGTAGGGTCGTGGTCCAGGCGGTCGAAAAGCCTGCGGCTGCCCATGCACAGCGTGGCAACGACTTTGCCGCCGTCGATAGTCTTTCGTTGCCCGGTAATTGCCCCGGCATCGAGCAGGTCAACTATGGCATCGGACAGTACTTCCGTGTGAATGCCTAAATCGCGCTTATCCTGTAAAGACTGGAGCACCGCGACAGCGATTGAATCGGTGCCCAGCGCAAGTGTGGAGCCGTCCGGAATCAGAGCGGCTATGTATTCGGCGATACGTCTGCACGTTTCGGTGGGCTGCGGCAGAGCCGCTTCGATTAGAGGCCTGTCGCTGGGCACGAGAATGTCGATATCATGAATCGACAACAAGCTGTCGCCGTGCGTCCAGGGCATTTGCGTATTGACCTCGGCGATGACCAGGGCGGCATTCTCAGCGGCGCTTTTGACAATATCCACGGAGACACCGAGCGAACACATTTCATGCTCGTCGGGCGGTGTTACCTGGATGAGAGCCACGTCGATGGGCAGCCGGCCGGTGCGCAGCAGGCGCGGAATATCGGACAGAAGCGCCGGTGTGTAATTGCCCGCCTGCAAGCCAAGATCGCTCGCTATAAAAAAGCTGTTGATGCGAAAGTGCTCAGCAAGTTCCAAGTGACGATACGCCGGCGCGCCCAGCGTTAATAGGTGGATGATCTCGACATCGTCCAGCTTGGCTGCACGAGTCAACAGAGCATCAACAAGCGTCTGAGGCTGGCCGCAGCCCGTCCCGATGAACACCCGTTGCCCGGAACGCACTCGCCCTACAGCCTCTTGAGCTGGAACCACCATCTTCTGGTAACCGTGCTGCCAGTTGTCGGATCTATGTTTCACGGTTCTTGTGATGGAAAAACTTGCTTGCCAACGCTCGGACCTGACCGGCTGAGCCGTTTTTTGCCGGCCTGAGAGAGGGTGATCCTGGCGTCGACAACTACCGATTCAGTTCCGACGGCTCCGACTATAAAGGGATTAATGTTTAGCTCTGCGATCTGCGGAAAATCAAGCGCCATTTGGCTTATCCGCTGCAGGCCGTCGCTGATAGCCGACAGGTCCACGTTGGATTGCCCCCGTGCATTCTTCAGAAGCGCATAGGACCTGGTTTCCAGCAGCATCTGCATCGCCTCGTCGGCGGTAATGGGCGCCAGATAGCAAGAGACATCCTTGAGGACGTCAACAAATATCCCACCCAGCCCGAACAAGAGTATGGGTCCGAACTGCGGGTCGTAACTCATGCCGAGAACGACTTGAAGGCCCTGCACGCACATTTTTTCGACATAGATACCGTCGAGCCTCGCATCCGGTGCCCGGCGTGCGACCCGCAAGGTAAGCAGGTCAAATGTATCACGTACTTGCTCCGGACTGGATATGTCCAGCTTGATGCCGCCCACGTCAGACTTGTGAAGAATATCAGGCGAGACAACTTTCATTGCCACAGGAAATCCAATTCTGCCAGATGCTTCGACGGCCTCGTCGGGGGTTCTGGCTACTTGTCCCGGCGGCACGTTGAAGTTGTATGCCCGCAGGATTTCCTTGGCTTCCACCTCGAAAATGTGGATCTGATCCGTCTTGAGGTGTCGCGCGATGATCCGTTCGACCCGGTGGCGATTCACGGGAAAGCGAGTGACGACCCGGGCGGGGCGGCGACGCCAGGCACCATATTCATACATGGCCCGCAGGACGGCGACAGCCCGCTCGGGAGAGGGATAATCGGGCAGATTGCAGTCCACCAGCTCCCGGCGTTCTGGTCCGGCCTCGCCACTACCCAGCAGCACGGCGACCAAGGGCTTGCCGCCGGAAGGGCAGGCAGCCACGGCGCGGATGGTCTCGGCCGGACGAGTCATGGCGTGGGGCGTCAAAATCACAATGACGGCGTCGACCGTGTCGTCGTTTAGCGCCGCATTGACGGCGGTAACGTACCTTTCCGGGTCGGCATCTCCGAGTACGTCGATTGGGTTACTGACAATGGCGGCAGGGGGCAACTCTTGTCTCAAAGCAGCGGCGCTGCAGCCATCGAGAGTGGCCACCTTCAAGCCCGACTGCTCCACTGCGTCGGCGGCCATAACGCCCGGGCCCCCCGCGTTGGTGATGATCGCCACACGGTTGCCTCTGGGCACGGGCTGCATGGATAGGCCCGCCGCACAGTCGAACAGGGCGTCGAAGCTGTCAGCCCGTATTACGCCACACCGCTTGAAAGCGGCCGCGTAGGCGATGTCGTCCCCGGGCAGATTGCCGGTATGGGCGGAGGCCGCCTTGATCCCTGCCTCGGTGACTCCCGCGTGCAAAAGCACTACCGGCTTGACGGACGTGGCCGCCCTGGCTGCTTTAACGAATTTATCACCGGAAGATATGTGCTCCAGGTAGCCCACGATGACCTCGGTCTGCTCATCGGCGGCAAAAGCCGACAAGAAGTCACTCTCATCCAGGTCCGCCTTGTTGCCGATGCTGACCACTTTGGCCAGGCCCAGATGCCGGGCACTGGCCCAATCCAGCATGGCGGTGCAAACGGCGCCCGACTGGGACAGGACGGATATGCCGCCGGTCTTGGGCATCCGTTTTGAAAACGAGGCGTTCATACGGTGGTGCGTATTGATCAGCCCCAGGCAGTTAGGTCCGAGCAGACGAACGCCCGCCGTGGAACAAAGGCGCTTGATCTCCGCCTGCATTTTGGCTCCATCGGGGCCGGTCTCCCCAAAGCCGGCGGTGACAACCGCGATCGCCTTGGCTCCTGCTTTGATGGATCTGTCCACGGCATCTTTGACGGCGGGAGCGGGCACCGCGATGATGCTCAGGTCAACCGGGCCTGAGTGGGCAGTCACATCGGGCACACACGTAA
>CAZPJZ010000442.1:0-3066 GCA_964586995.1 uncultured Pirellulales bacterium
AACACCAAAGTCGGCATCATTCTGTGTGCCGGGCATCTTCTCGTTATACGCCTTCAACTCGTTTTTGTTAACCGTGCCATCGTAAAGAATCTTCTTCTGATTTTCCCACAGAAGCCTGATATCGGCCTGTGTTTCGACCTTACTATCGTTGCAATTGTTGCCATTTGCGTCCTGGAAAAAGCGAAAGGTCTCCCCGTGCCCATCGGATGAATTGTAGACGTCAAATTTGGACAGATCAGTCATCCATTTCTTTGTCTGCTCGTCGTAGAACTCTGCCACATAACGTTTCAGGTCATCTTTATCGATGTCACCATCGTGGTCTTCATCCTGGGGTGCAGAATGTTTCGCACCTTTCCAACAAGGATGAGCGCCTCCCCGGTAGATTCCCAGATTGGGATCAAAAGGATAGGTCTTTGTTGTCGTGTTCGGATCACCTATTATTCTTCCCCCGATGTTATGATCATCAGAGTTACACGCCTGCTGATTCGGGTCGATGACCTGTTGGTCAAGTGCACGCCGCAGAAGACCCCCCGGGTCTTTGTCGATGAATCTCCAGGTATAGCCGATGCCGGGGTCGCAATAGCTTGTTTTCGTGTTTCCGTCACAGACATGGTAGGGACTCGCTATATCAACCTTTACCCCGGCGGTCAGCGACCCATAAGAATAGATCGAACTGGCTCCATCTCGCACCGGATATGTTCGCTGGACGGCGTCCAACATACGCCACAAGTTTTTCACGTAGTCGGTTCCTTTAAGGAGGTCAGAATTAGGACCCGCCTCTACTGGCAGCAGGTACAGCCGAATAGGCCTGGTTTCGGTAAAGGTTTGATATTCCCCGCCGCAGTTGGCCACCAGCGACGAACCAATGGGGGTCAGGCCCACATAGGGCTGGAACACAAACTTGTATTCGCCGGCAGGGTCAAGCTTGTCGCCGGGGATCCAGAAATGAATTGCCGTCATGTGACTCGGACTGTTAAACATACTGAGATAGGGAGAGTAGCCTGTGCCGTAAAAGGTATCCACCAGTGCATCGCCTCCCTGCTTCTTTCGCCACAGTTTCATCTCTACCGATGAAACGTAAGTGTTTATTCCGGAGGCTGACTTGACGTCGAGGATGATCCGAACGACGGCAGACTTGCCCGCCACAAGAGGAGTATCCACATCACAGGCTTTGTTCTTCATAACACCTCGCTGAGTCAGATGGAACTGTCCCAGAGACACGGACGACGGCACACCCAGTGTGAGCGTCACCGAATCACTCCCCTTGAGGTCGGCACCATTGCGCGCCAATACGGTGAAAGTATTGCTGCCCGGTTTGACGGTCACCTTGCTGCTGAAATAGTATGTTGCATCATGAACGGGGTAGAAGTAATGGTGGCCCTTTTTGCTTTGACCATAGAGTTGACTGATTTCATCTTCGGTAAGTGCCCTCTTGTAGATTGCAACTTCGTCAATTTTGCCTTCAAAGTATTCACCGCCACCAGCCTTTCTTCCAATTTGAACGTTATTGTCGTCTGTATCATAGTCGATAGTGGTAGTAGATACTTCCTGACCATTCTTATAGAATCTTATCCCTATACCGGGTTCAAAAACAGCTACAATGTGTTGCCATTGGTTCTGGTCCACAGAGAATCCGGTGTCCCAGACACTCTTTCCAGTAAACACCTGCCACTTATCGCCCACTCTCAGCACGGACCAATCATAGCCACCGTCATCTGTAGATATCACTTGGTGCCTTCCGGGTGAAATACTGGCGGGATTGACCCACATAAGGATGGTAACTCCTGGTGAATCTACCGACTGATCAATGTTAAGAGTAGTCTCTACATAATCGTTAACACCATCGAAGCTTATTGCGTGTCCAATCCTACCCATCGCTGTCCAGACAGGTCCATTTACCAGAATGCCATCATAAGAACCAACCGAATCAGATGCTGTAGTACCGCTGCCCTCATCAAACTTCCAGTAGGACTGAAAGTACGCCTGAAGAGAGGGCTCAATATAATTGCTCAGATAAAGACCTGCCGGGGCCCCATTGATCTTCACCGATTTGATAATCCCGGGTTCAACGATGGCCCCCTTGATGGTCTGCTCGACCACGTTTACTACCTGATCAGAGTGCGAAGTAATCATAACCTTCGGGGGCGTGGCGTCTGTGCATGTTCCAGAACCGGTCATAAAGGCGAAGTCATCAATTGCCTCAGGACACGGACTCTTTCCGTAGTCGATTACCACCTTCTGAATCTTTTCACTGGGGTCGTCAATTTCAAGGGGCGTATCGAAGGCCTTTGTGACCGTTACCGATTTACTGTCAATGAACGCCCCGGCGCAGTCATAAACTGAAACCGTCGCCTGAACGGAATCACACGTGAACTGATTGGTTTCCACTGTGCCCAACCACATTCCCACACGCGCCGCGGGCTGGTCGAGCCAGATAACCATAGGGACATCAGAGCTCGAATAAAACTCATCATCATAGTAGTCGTTCACCAGTACATTCGGTCCGGTATGAGCTTTTGTGTTGGCTGTAATCTGCGGGCTCGCCCGAAAGAACCCCCCAATCTCATAATCGTTGAGAAAATGGACTCCTTGCCCGGCATAATCATCATCAACGCGCCACCCGTCCGCCAGATCATCAAACTTTACCCATTCGATCTCTCCCGCTTGAGCCGCTGACCCGCCCCAACTTAACGGCAACACGACGATTGCCGCCCAAAGTGCGATCCAACTTGCCCGTTGTGTTCGCATTTAGCATACCTCCTGCGGTTCGTCCATATCTTGAGAAAATCCTGTTAATTGAATGCCATTCGGAGTTTCTCCTCCAAAAGCCTATTACAAACAATTAGTAATACTACTAAGGCACTGCCTACCCCTTGTCGAGAGAAAAAAAGGTTTTTTTCACACCTGCCGGTGACGCTCTTTTGTACAAACAAGCTAATGAAAGACACAACAGAATTGGGGTAGCGAAGGACAACCTGTCTGCGTGAGGTGACCCCGAAAACAGCCCTTTCTAGCCCAACTTCCGCAGTTGAAGGTTGAAATCCTTGATTTTGGCGCAACAACAAG
>CAZPJZ010000443.1:0-3066 GCA_964586995.1 uncultured Pirellulales bacterium
AGAACATTATTTACAGCCGGGATGCAATAGCGTAGTCTAAGAGTTTCGGCAAAGGGATACCACGATAATACCGATCTTATCCAGAAAATGCAGTGGCCAAAACAACAAAGCGAGTGTTCAACCTATGAACCGTCGGAGTAAGAAACCATGCAAAACAGACATTCGACCGCTGTTTTACTGTCGGTGCTCATCTTAGGCGTCTCCGGCTGTGCACAGCCGCTTACCGAGGAACAGATAATAGCCAGAGCCAAGGCCGTCCATGCCCGTGCTCTCACGCTCGATTCTCACGTTGATATTGCCGGGCCGCATTATGCCACGGAAGAACTCGACCCGGGCACCGACCACCCAAAGCTCAAGTGTGATCTTGTCAAGATGGAAAGAGGTGGTGTGGATGGCGTGTTTCTGGCGGTGTACGTGCGGCAAAGTCCGCAGCTCGACGCTGGGGGCTATGAGAAAGCACAACACATCGCCAGGCAAAAATTCGAGGCTGTCCGCCGCCTGACCGACGCCATGTATCCGGACCGCTGCGAGCTTGCGACCTGTGCCGATGACGTGCAGCGCATCGTCAAGACCGGCAGAAAAGCCATCATCATCGGCATGGAAAATGGCTATCCGATCGGCCAGGATCTATCGCTGCTGAAAAGTTATTATGATTTGGGAGCAAGATATATCACGCTGTGTCATACCGGCCACAATCAGATTTGCGATTCTTCCGGTCCGAAAAAGCCGCTGCACAACGGCCTGTCGGAGGTCGGCAAGAAAGTCGTTGCCCGCATGAATCGGCTGGGCATCATCTGCGATGCCTCCCACGTATCTGAGAAATCTTTTTTCGATCTTATTGAAGTTACGAAAGCACCCATCATCGCCTCTCACTCGGGATGCTACGCGCTTCATCCACACAATCGCAACTTGACCGATGAACAATTGAGAGCACTTAAAAAAAATGGGGGCGTAATTCAGGTCATAACCGTGGATTCGTTCCTGAAAGCCGAAACGCCTCAGCGCAAAGAGGCTGTCGAGAAGTTACGCAAAGAGCTTGACCTTCCTACGCAGCAGCAGAGACGCCAGATGTCTGCAGAACAGCTCGAAGCGCTGAGGCCAAAACTCGACGAATACTTCGACCGCTACATGGAAATCAGTGCCCGCTTTCCCGTGGCGGCTGTGGCAGATTACGTCGACCACATTGACCACGCCGTGAAAATCGCGGGCATAAACCACGTCGGTATCGGCACGGATTTTGACGGCGGCGGCGGCATTGTCGGATTCAATAACCACGCCGAAGCCCTGAATGTCACGGTGGAGCTTGTCCGCCGCGGCTATTCAAATGAGGACATCGCGAAAATCTGGGGTGGCAACCTTTTACGCGTCTGGCGCCGGGTCGAGAAAGTGGCAGCCAAATTGCAAAAGCAGGATCAATAAGTGCGGATAGATTGGCCAAACCACAAAAGACGACCGTCAATCAGCCCGCCGTCCGGTCTACGAGAGCAAGCTCCGCCTGCACCAAGGGCAATAATTCCAGAAGGCCGAGTCGACCGGCCAGCCGCACCGCCGGCATTTCTCCTGAAACGGCTGAACCTGCCACCGCTGCCGCACCTTACGCCGGCACCAGGGACAGTAACGCATAAAGCGCATCAGCTTGCCGCCGCAGCATTTACACCTGGCCTGATACCGTACGCCACGAGAACGAACCGAACTGGGCGAGCGAAAACCGGCCCCGTAGCACCAGGGACAATAACGCCACTCGGGCATAACGCCTTTGTGACATCGCCCGCAAATATGAGTGAACTGGCTGCGGCTGTCAAAGCGGTTGCGGCTGGTGCCGCACCACGGACAACCGAGCATACTTTCAGCTATCGGCTCGCCGCATTTTGTACATCTGAGCAGGGTGGGAAAGATTCTGCCGTATCGCTTGACAAAGGCCTCACGGCGCATCTGTCGCCAGTCAGGCTTTCTGCTTTGGCGCGGATTCAGAATAGGCCCATTTTGCAGATACCTGGGCGTCACGTCGCGCAGCGCCGCCAACATTTGTCCGGCGTGGCCAAAACGCCGCTCCGGATCTACCGCCAGAGCTTGCCGCATAAATCGTACAAAGGCCAGACTGGTCTTTTCTCGCAGACGCTTATGGCCTCTCGGCGGCCAGCGGAAAGGCCAGCGAGGCAGGAACCCGGTTATATACTCATAGAGGATCAGCCCCGCCGCGAAGCAGTCACTGCGGTAAGTGGGCCGGCCATACGCCTGCTCCGGCGCGACGTAGCCCGGCGTGCCGAAGTCATCCACCGTTTCCATTCGGCCCTTGAACCTGAGTGAAATTCCGAAATCGCCCAGCGCCGCCCGGCCATCGGGAAACAAGAATATGTTTGACGGCGTGACATCGCAATGCACCAACCGATGGCTGTGGGCGCAGGCCAGCCCGTCCAGAACCTGTGACATAATCGACAAAATCCGACGTACCGACATGGGTTTGGAGCGGTCGGCGAGCGTTCCGACCGACAGCTCGGTTGCCAGAACGACGTGACCGTTGATGATGTCGGCGTTCTTGACCGGCATGATGTGGGGGTGACGGAGCTGAGCCACCAGCCGGATCTCGTGAAATAAAGCCTGATTATCACGTTTGTGGTTGACACCCACCAGAGGTATTTTCAATGCAACGGTAATATCTTCCACGCAGTCTTTGGCCTTCCAGACCTCGCAACTGCCGCCGGTGCCGAGTGGTTTCTCCAGGCGGTATTTACCCAGGCGCATGGCGGCAGTCAATTCGCCTCTGCCCGTGGTCGACACAGCCGCTTTGTCAATATTAGTGCCCTTACTCATCTAAGTCGTTCACCTTGATACTCATTGGTACAACTACCCCGTGCATACATTAGCCGGGATATCTCAAGCACCTCCTTACGAAGTCAGATATGGGCTCTAATTCTACACGAACTGCATAGAACCGCCAAGAGTCTTGCAGCAATTTTTCTTCAGTATACTGGGGTGGTACGAAACATCGTACCCTACGTGCTCATTGCCGGAAGAAGCGTGCAATAAAGCCGCCGCCGGCGCGCAATTCGACCGAGAGTGAATCAC
>CAZPJZ010000444.1:0-3055 GCA_964586995.1 uncultured Pirellulales bacterium
AGACTTTCCGAGCAGTTGCTGAAGTGGCAGGGGACTCTGCCGCCCGGGCCTGTTGAGAAAGAAGCAGGCTCGAATGCCTACCCCTGGCCGAAAGAACAATAACCGGGAAGAATTAGTCCCTTAGCAATGAAATTGTGCGCAAGACGGTCAAAAAATTGAAGTTGGACACACATTATTTGGGCAAATCCTGCCCGAATAAATTCTCAAAGTTAATACAAGCCAATGTTCTGACAATGGCCTCCGGCGGTTTGGAAAGCAAAAAGCCGAGCCTTTTCGCTTTCCAAAGTATGTCCAACTTCGATTTTTTTCCAGAATCATCATACACCTCTTTGGTTCCGGCTCGTCCGGGTTAGGGAGTATAACCGTTGGAACGTACAGGAGCAGTGGTCTTACTTAGTGGGGGGCTTGATTCGGCTACGACCCTGGCCATCGCTCGCCGCGAAAACTTCCAGTGCTACGCGTTGACCTTTAAGTATGGGCAGCGCCATCAGCGCGAGGTCAAGGCTGCGAAGAAAATTGCCGCTTCTCTGGGGGTGGTCGAGCATCGCATCATCGAGATTGATTTAGCGGCTTTCGGCGGTTCCGCCTTAACCGATTCAGCCGTGCAGGTGCCGAAGGATAGATCTGGCTTGGGCGGCATACTTCAAATTCCGCCTACGTACGTTCCTGCTCGCAACACGATTTTTCTAAGTTATGCCCTTGCCTGGGCCGAAGTGCTCGGCGCGTTTGATATTTTCATCGGTGTCAACGCGGTTGACTACAGCGGTTATCCCGACTGCCGGGCTGAATTCATAGCCGCCTTTGAAAAGACTGCCAACCTTGCCACTGCCGCCGCCGTTGAACGTAAGGGCCGATACCGAATTCACGCGCCCGTTATCAATATGACTAAAAGCGAAATCATCCTTGCAGGAACAAAGCTCGACGTGGACTATTCGCTGACGCACAGTTGTTACGACCCGGACGAGAAGGGCAGAAGCTGTGGCCGATGTGACTCGTGCAGATTAAGATTGAAGGGTTTTGCCGAAGCAGGAATGAAAGACCCGATTGAATACGTGAACGATTAAAGGCATGAACTTTGTCATTGTGAGGAGCGAAGCGACGAAGCAATCTCATCTCTCATGTTTTAGATTGCTTCGCTTTGCTCGCAATGACACACGCGATGTGAAGAATCAGGTACAATGAGAATAAATGAAATCTTCTATTCTCTGCAGGGCGAGGGATTTTTGGCCGGCGTTCCCAGCATATTCATACGTTTGGCGGGGTGTCCTTTGCGCTGCCGATGGTGCGACACAAAATATGCCTGGGACCAAACCGCAGGGCAAGATTACAGCATCCTGGAGATTATCCGAATCATTCAAAAATGGCCCTGCAAGTTCGTGGTAATAACTGGCGGAGAGCCGATGATAAATCCAGAACTGTCGCAATTAGCGCAGGAGTTAAAAGCTGCCGCCAAACACATAACAATCGAAACGGCTGGTATCGCATTTGTGCCTGGTATGTCTTGCGACTTAATGAGCATCAGCCCCAAGCTAAGCAATTCCACACCCGATGACCCGAAGCTCGCGGCGATCCACGAAGATTCGCGGTTAGATATAGCCGCGCTGCGAAAGCTGATCGACAGCTACGATCATCAACTGAAATTTGTAGTTGATTCCGAGGCCGACCTGCCGGAGATGGAAGAGACTGTTGAGAAGCTGGCAAATCTCGACCGGGAAAGGGTGATGCTTATGCCGCAGGCAGCCACGCGAGATGAGCTTCTGGCAAAATCCCCGATGGTGGCTGAATTGTGCAAACGCACCGACTTTGCCTTTTCGCCGCGCCTCCAGGTTCTGCTCTGGAATAACGAAAGGGCAAGGTAGCAGATTAGACTGCTAAGACGGCGAAAACCACGATCAGCACAAACAGAACAGAAGTAGCAAGAACAGCCGCTTTACCGAAGACGTCCGGCCAGGAAATCACGCCTCTTTTGACGATACATTTGACACGTTTTGCATCTCAGCTCTCCCTGGATTAGTTTGGACAGTCCACTTAACTTGACGAGCGTAGTCTTTTGTTGATCAAATGCCATTTGATCGGGACTGCGACGAGGCCGAGAATGCTCAGGCCCCAGACTAAGGGCAGGTTGAGCACAAGGCCGGTCGGCAGGCCGAGCAGGCAGATGACAAAGGCCGTCAGCAGGACCCGCTTACGGAGGGCATACAATTCTTTTGTGAGCGGACAGGAGCCACTGCTGGCACTGGCTCTGGTTTCCGGAGCCGAGGCGCTCTGCATCGCCGCGTGCAACTGTTCGTATTCGGCCTCGCTTATTTTGCCTTGCTCACGCAGCTTTGACAATTCTTCTTCCGAGTTTGTCTTTGCCATGGATTAGCCTCCCGAAAGTCTCTCGAGCTTTTCTTTAGCCTCGGCCACCGTGATCTGGTCTACGCGGAGCTGTTCGAGGATGGCCTTCTTCTGGCCATCCATTTTCTTTAGCGTTTCGTAGCTCGCAATCAGCCTATCCAACCTGGACCTGATTGCCGCATAGCCCAGCGGGCCGTTTTGCTCCAGCGTCTTGATGCTGAAGCCCGCCAGAAGATATTGCTCCAGGAATTCCTGGTCCTCTGCGGAGAGTCTATCGAAGAAAGTCTGACTGAAATTGCCTTCAATCTTGACCTCGCAGACTGGGCAAGCCATCGCTACCGTCTGCATAGGCAGGCCACAAGTTGGGCAGGATTTCGAGAGCAATCTCTTCACCATAATCAGAAATATTAGCATATCCATGTACCACGCCAAGAAAAAGTTGGGAAAAATCAGATAAATCGCAATTTTTTTATGTTACGTGTTTTTCCCCATTGTTCCGGGCATCGCGTACACGGGCAGGCGCATAGCGAGTTTTCTTCAGTTCTGGTTTGATAATTGACAATTGATAATCAATGGTAAATAATGTTGTCATCCTCGCGCAGGCGGGGACAATTTGCAATTGTTGGGCCCAGGTGGCGGAATTGGCAGACGCGCCAGCTTGAGGGGCTGGTGAGAGTAATCTCGTGCTGGTTCGAATCCAGTCCTGGGCACTTTT
>CAZPJZ010000445.1:0-3052 GCA_964586995.1 uncultured Pirellulales bacterium
TGTTGCTCGTTGGAAAGGGGATTCTTGTCCCAGTTGACGTTTGAGTAGCCCCACTCACCGGAAATGACCGGGATTTGCCGTCCTGTCGGCGCATAACGTCCTATAAGTTCACGCAAAGCAGTATAGTCAGCAATGACGGTCTCGGGCGGCTTTGAACGGTATGGATGAACGCTCAGCACGTCAATATGGTCGAGCAAGCCCTGCTTGAAGCATTGCTCGAGCCAGGCAAGTGGTATGCCTGAGGTGGCGGGGGCGACAATCAAGCCGGTAGGGTCGGCTCTTCTGACGAGCGGGGCAGTCTCTTCGACGAGCCTGCAATAATCATCGACGCTGGGCTGCGGGGTCCAGAACTGACGGATGTTCGGCTCATTCCAGATTTCCCACAGGATGTTCTTGCCGGCGTATCTTTTTGCGGCGGCTTCGGCAAAGGCGGCAAAGGCCTTTCGTCCCTGCTCCGTACGCACGGAACGGTCGGATTCGTAGAGCCTGTTGCTGTAGTCAAGAATGTACAAGACTCGGATACCTTGCTTGGCGCAGGCTTCGGTAAGGGCATCATAGCCGGTCCGCTCGAAGTTATAAACGCCCTTTTCTCTCTCGATTCCCGACCAGGTCAGGTCCATTCGGATGAATTTGAAGCCCGCCTCGGCGATTAAATCCAGGTCACGCGGCTGGCCAGTGAAATGGATATTGACGCCGAAGCCATCCGGCACACGCAGCTCCGGCAGGGCGGCGGCCAGACAGGGCGGCTTTACCGTGGCCAAGGTAAGTACGGTGAGCAGTATTACGTTGCGTCTTCTGGTACTGGATTGTCCAGGCATTGGAATTGTCCTCCATAATTGCCAGTTCGGATAATCTTGCATAATTAGTTTAAGGGCCGAGCGGTCTTCTGTCCAGCAGAAAACGCGGGGCACAAAAAGCCAGGTCTGTCGGCCCGCCGGCGATGGCCAAATGCCAACCAATTTCGAACAAAAGTGTCTATAGCGCCACAGAAAAATCGTAAGAATCCAAAATTTTTTTATTCACCTGCTGCTAAGGACTTAGCTCAAAACGCCCATCGGGAAATGAGCGATTTTTCGTACCAAATGAGCAGGTTGCTCCAATTATGAGGGCAGTGAAAAGCTGCCACTTGCGATCGGGCAACCGTAATGGTGTTGCCAACAACAGGTTCAAGGAGAGCCGGGTATGACTTTCGACCTTCGAATCTTTGGTGATCAAGACCTTGATGCCGACTATGTCCAGTGGCTTGTCGATGAATGTTCCATAGACATTCAGACGCACTTCTCGAAGCTCTGGGATTACTACACAAATCCGATGTATGAACTGACCGGCGGCAATGCTTTAGACAGGAAAGTGAACGAATCAGGCAGGTGCTACGTGCAGGCGCAAGAGTACGGGCTGCCTGCCAGAATAACCGGCCTGGCGCACTCGGCTGGCGCAGGCGTGTTCGGCTCCCGCGCGGTCAAAGATGTTCAGCGAAAAGAGATCGTTATCGAAAACGATATCGCGTGGCGGGTAAATGCGGGCGTGGACTTTCTGTTCGCAAAGCCGATTAGCTTTATCTGTAAATCGCCGGATGGTCGGAAACGTGCAGAAATCGAATCCATCATAAAGGCACTATTTGCGGCCAACGGCGGTATTGGTTTCTTTCAGGATATGGCGGTGCTCGGAAGTGTTTACGGGTTCGTCGATTGCCTGGTAAGACCGGGCGAGCAGCTTTTCAGCCGTGCTTCTTCCGCCTCCTGCCTCACATCTACAACTGTCTCCAAATCCCTCCCACTCGAAGAGGCGCTCAAATCGGCGCAGACAATCGAGCTGGAACTGATCGAAGCACCGAGAGCACTGCCTGTCCTGGATGAGAATGACTACAGAAAGATTAGATATTATGTGCAGCACTTCTGCCAAAAGAGAAATGTTCTGACGGGCAAAAACTCCTTCTTGGCGGGATTGTTGTCGCCGGGCAGGACAGGCAGCGACAACCGGCTGGTCGTTTCAGTGACGGAGATCCTCTCACCTGTCGCCTGGCAAAGATATGAGGACCAGCAGTTAGTTGCACAGGGCGAATTGCCGTGGGGATTCTTGCCGGTGGTGCACATCCAGAATATCGCTCAGCCATACTATTACGAGGGCCTCAGCGAGGTCGAGGCCCTGATACCGCTTCAGGATGAGCTCAACACGCGCCTGAGCGACCGGGCCAGCCGGATCACATTCCAGTCTTTCAAGATGTATCTGGGCAAGGGCATCGAGGGCTTTGAGGATAGGCCCATCTCGCCGGGCAGGATGTGGTACACGGACAATCCCGAAGCGAGCATCGAGGAGTTCGGCGGAGATACGCCCACGCCCAGTGAGGGTATGCACATCGCCGAGATAAGAGAGGCGATGGATAAAGTAAGCGGAGTGACGCCGGTTGTAGCGGGGGTCCTAAAAGATAAGCTCGGCAACCTCACCAGCGCTGTGGCCCTTAGGCTGACCCTTATGGCCATGCTTTCCAAGAATGAGCGAAAAAGGTTCACTTACGGGCAGGGTCTGCAAAATATCTGCGCGATGGTCCTTGCGATGCTGGATAGGGCCGGCGTCTATCAAACCGAGCAGACAGACAGAGAAATTGAGATCATTTTTCCAAGTCCTTTGCCTGAAAACGTGATGGAGAAGCTGAAAGAAGCTCAGATAAAGAAGCAGTTGGGCGTTCCAACTGAGCAGGTGCTGCGCGAATTAGGTTACGAGAACCTACAGATCAACAATATTTAGCCCCGTAATTTATTGCGGGGTTTCCAGGAGGTCTTATGAGCCAGCTTGAGACTCAAGAGAACTTGTCAGAAGACACAGATTATCATGGTGAAAGCGAGAACGCCAGACTTGTTCCGGTGGCAGAATCGATCCGTTACCGCCGAAGGGCACAGAGTGCCGAGAAAAAGGCCGAATTGTTGGCCGATGAGTTAGCTGACGCAAAGGCACAAGCAACCAGCCTGTCGCAGCAGCTAAACGACCTGCAGGTCGAGCAGCAGTTGATCCACAAGTTGGCTGCCGCAGGCGCTGTTGACTTGGAAACGGCAAT
>CAZPJZ010000446.1:0-303 GCA_964586995.1 uncultured Pirellulales bacterium
TCGGCAACGACAAATAGCTGAACCCCATGGGCAGGATAGTGACAGCCACCCAATAATGGCTGGGGCGAGGGCGAAAAAGGGTGAACCTGCATAATAGGGCTGCGGGTAATAAGTCCAAGGAGTTCTCTGATGGCGGAAAGGCACGTTGAATACTTACTCTATGGCGGCGAGTCGCCACAAGATCGCGTGGCGTTTGAGCGGTATCTTCAAGATGTACAGCGCGGCAAGGGCCTGCTGCAACTTAAGGCTGTTGCCGAATCAATCACACCATTTATCCGCGGGAACTGGTCGCCTCGCTCTTTT
>CAZPJZ010000446.1:313-3049 GCA_964586995.1 uncultured Pirellulales bacterium
CTTTCACGGCGATTCAGACTTCTATCGGCCGATTTGATGAAGTCGTCTGCAACGTATCGTACCATTTTCATAAGCACGGGCAGAAATATGGAACTATTGAGAGGATGACCAACGAGGCATTGCGTTACTTCCGAGAACATCGGCACGAGGCGGTGGTAAGAAAGACCGATGGCCTCCTTTTGTTCCCTAACCGGAGTCTCTTTGAGCGGACCGGAAGAATCGTAACGTTTGTTGGCTGAAGGATATGGAAGAAGCAAAGTCTGTGGGCGGATCCCGTTGGACTACATTCAGGGCAGGCTTTTTTCGATCGGGATGACGGCCTACGGCAGGCATGATAGATCCTTCGGCTGCGCTCAGGATGACGCCCTTTGGGCGTCATTTTTTTCTAAACCCAGGCTTGACATGAGCCGAATATTGTGATACTTGTGACTATTGCCTAACGGTTCAAGCGGTGAATTAGCTATGAATAATATCGTCAACAACACTGAAGCGATGAGAATGAGTCAGGCTATGGGACCGCTGTGCGGCCGCGCGATTAGCCTAGCGATCATAATTATTGGAGACCGATTAAAGCTGCCCTGAGAAAGGCAATTTGAGGGTGATTCAAGCCTTCCAGAGCAGTAGACTTTGGAAGGCTTTTTTTGTTGGTGAATGGACTACAGATTTCACAGATTATTAAAGATTTGCAGTGATGATTATTGATTGTGAATTATAATACCCGATTCAGTTTGGAAAATTTCGAGGATTACTTAGATGTCGGATGCCAAGACTAAGGGTTATCGTGACACGCTGAATCTGCCCAAGACCGGCTTTTCGATGAAGGCCGACCTTGTGCAGCGCGAGCCGCAACTGCGAAAACAGTGGGCCAAGATGAATATCTACGCCAGGATAAGACAGGCCCGAAGCAGCTCGCCATTGTACACCTTGCACGATGGTCCGCCTTACGCCAACGGCGATATTCACATGGGCCACGTCATCAACAAGGTGCTCAAGGATTTGGTGGTCAAATACAAGACGATGGCGGGCTTCGATGCGCCGTACGTTCCGGGCTGGGACTGTCACGGCCTGCCTATCGAATCGAAGGTTGTAGCGGACCTCGGGCAGAAAATTCATCAGATGAGCAAGCTGGACATCCGCAAGGCCTGCACCAAGTATGCCGGCAAGTACGTCAAGATCCAGAGCGAGCAGTTTCAGCAGCTCGGCATATTCGGCGACTTCCAGAACCCGTATCTTACGTTCAAGCCCGATTACGAATCTGGAATTTTAGAAGTGTTTGCGGAACTCGTTGATAAGGGTCTGGTCTACAAGCAGCTAAAGCCCATCCACTGGTCGATTGGCGGCCAGACCGCTCTGGCTGAGGCCGAGCTCGAATACAAAGATATCGAGTCGACGAGCATCTTTGTGAATTTTCCGGTCGCGCAAGAAAGCATCGCCCGGCTGATTGAGCTTGGTTTGGTCGAGCAGCAAGAGGCCGACACGGCGAAGGTCTGCTTTATGATCTGGACGACCACGCCCTGGACGCTGGCGGCAAATCTGGCCATCGCAGTGCATCCGTATCTGGACTACGTGACGCTAAGTTACGAAAAGGACGGCGAAAAATTCGCCTCCATCGTGACGTCCGAGCGGGTCGAGGCCGTTGTTTCGGCGGGGTCTCTCGAGCAAGGCCGGTACCGGCTCAGTGAAAAGCCGGTCAAAGGGCGGGACCTCGAAGGCATGCGATACGTGCATCCTTTTGTGGACAAAAATCCGACACATAAAGACGCCTACATGATTATTCTTGCCGAGTATGTCACCACCGAGGACGGCACGGGCCTGGTGCATACGGCTCCGGGCCACGGCGTAGAGGACTACGTCTCCGGACAGACTTACAATCTCGATACTTATTCGCCCGTGAAGGGCGATGGATGCTATGACGACACGGTGCCGGATTGGCTGCGAGGCAAAAACGTGCTGGAAGTTGATTCACTCGTCAACGAGCATTTGAGGCGGCACGGCTGGCTTTTCGCCCAAGATAAGATTACGCACAGCTATCCGCATTGCTGGCGAACGAAAGGCCCGGTTATATTCAGGGCGACCGAGCAGTGGTTCATCAGCGTCGATAAAGAGCTGCCGGGCGTCGGAAAAAATCTGCGCAGCCTGGCGCTCGAGGCCATCAACAATGTCACCTGGATTCCCGCCTGGGGGCAAAAACGCATCGCCGGAATGCTGGAGTCCCGCCCGGACTGGTGCATCAGCAGGCAGAGGTGCTGGGGACTGCCGCTGCCGGTCTTTGTAAACTCAGATGGGCAGAGTCTGCTGACTAAAGAGTCTGTCTTGGCTGTGGCCAGGCACATCGCCCAGAAAGGCTCGGATAGCTGGTTTACCGATTCGCCGCGCCAGATTTTGGGCGAGGATTTTGACCTGCCGGACGGATTCGATTTCGACGGCCTCAGGAAAGAGGAAAACATTTTCGATGTGTGGTTCGAATCGGGCTGTAGCTGGTACAGCGCCGCCTCGAAAGGAGGCTGGCCCATTCCGGTGGACCTGTATCTGGAAGGTTCGGACCAGCACCGGGGCTGGTTTCAACTGTCGCTGCTGCCGGCGCTGGGAGCAATCGGCAAGGCGCCCTTCAAGGGCGTTTTGACGCACGGCTTTACGGTGGACGAAAAGGGGATGAAGCAGTCCAAATCGCTCGGCAACTACGTCAATGCCCAGGATGAAGTGGCCAAGTACGGCGCGGATATTCTGCGGCTGTGG
>CAZPJZ010000447.1:0-3036 GCA_964586995.1 uncultured Pirellulales bacterium
CCGGCCTGCGACTTGAGATAGTAGTCGCTGTTGTTTGGATCCTTAAACAGCGGGTCAGCGTCTATGTTGCCTGGACCCCAGTTTAACTGGCAGGGTTCGTACGGGCCGCGAACCACACCGGTCTGACCTCCTTGAACATCGCTATAACTGATGGATAACTCTGAGCCCCAATCATAGCACAGCATTGCTATTTCCTGGCCCTCGTCGGCCTTGTCACCCCATAGAATGGAATTGGAAACGGACGGGAAACTGTGCTCATCACAGAAGATGGCACCTCCTTTGGATGTTGCTGTATTACGGGAAAAGGTGCAGTTCTTAATTGTCAACTGACCATAGAGAAAGCCGTCGCCACCTGTAAAGATGCCACCGCCGCCAGCAGCGGTGTTCTTGGTGATTACGCAATTAGTTATAGTAACCCCACTGCTGACACCGATGATCCCACCCCCGTAACCATTGGCTGAGTTCTCGGAGATTCTACAAAAACTCAACGTTGGCGCAGCAGCGTACCAAAATCCTATTCCTCCGCCAGCCCCGGCGGCGGAGTTTTTGGTGATTACGCAGTTATGGGTCCAGCCACTGCAACGCGCTGTGGCCATGCCCCCTCCGATATTGCCAGCTCTGTTTTCACTTATTGTACAGTCAATCAAGCGCGGCGCACCGGCACCCTGTAAGTAGATACCGCCACCATCTTCTTTGGCTGTATTACCGGTGATCTTGCACTGTATAATGGTTGGACTGGAACCTACGCAGTAAATCCCACCACCAAAAGACCTTTTGACTGGATGTAAAAGATACAGGTATTCTTCTTCAGGTCCGTATCCGCCGGTTATTGTCAGGCCGCAAATAATAGAATTTGCCTCTTCGCCGGAATGAAAACGGAATCCACGATGAGGTTCACTTTGAGTCCCATTGCAGTCAATGACGCAGTTTTCGGGTCCGCTTTCGCTCTTGACGGTAATGGCCTTGCCTTTGAAGTCGATGTCCCGGTTGCCGGGCCCAGTATATCTGCCGTCAGCTACAATTACGGCATCGCCATTGTTGGCGTCATCTATTGCTGCCTGGATGTTGTTAAAATCCGCCGGCCCATCGTCATCGACATATATCACCCTGCCGGCGGCAGCTCCGGCGCTGCTCAGAAGAATGAAAACAACCCAAAAGACGGAAGCTTTGTTTAGAATTGACATCATACTATCCCCCTGCTATGGACTAATCTTGACAAACGCTCTTCTTAATTCTTTGTAACCATTTAGATCGTTTTTGTCAACTCCTGCTGCGTATTTTTCGAAGAATTTCCCAAAATTTTCACTCAGCAACGCTGTTTTGTGCCCCGGCTGTGTTTGTTCACGTAATTCTGCCTCTTGCCAATTCTATATCTAAGGCGTTCGCCAACACAAAAATGTTGATTACATTTTGGAAAAGATTCTTGAAATGAAAAAGAATCCGCCCCCGCAGCAAGCTGGAATCTATGCGGGAGCTTGAGGTGCTGAACACTGCGCCGGCTGGCTACGGGATCGCCGAGGCATTGCTCTGCTGCGACTTGCGCAGGCGCTGGACAAGCACTTCGCGGACGGCCAGTTGGCCGGTCTCTGACGCTGGATGCTTTTCTAAGTGCAGGCCGATTCGGCCCTCGGCAGGTCCAGGCACGCGGACGGCGCCGATTTCTTCGCCGTTAAGCCAGACCTGGACTTTGCCGCCCTCGACCCTGACGGAGATGGTATTGTAGCTCTGACGGTCAACCAGGTCGCTTCGCAGGTTGGCCAAGACTATGCCTTTACCGGGCACGGAGAGGCTGCCGGTGTAAGCGGTGAGTTCTTGCCCGTCAAGTATCTCAATTCTTGGGCCTGGTTCAGATTCGCAATTGTGCAGCCAGATGCCGGCGTGGATGGGCCAGTCGGCTCGAAACGTAACGGCCAGCAGATAGTCCTCGAACGGGGCTTCAGTTAGAATGTCGCCGCCCCGGCCGTTTGGATCAAGCCCGGCAGTTATTCGCCCGCTCTGGACAGCCCAAGAGGCGTCGCCGGATTTCTGCCAGCCAGTAAGGTCGCGTCTATTGAATAGCTGCACCCAGTCGGCGGATTCGGCGTCTTCGGGCTGCGTTTTTGTTGCCTTGTCGAGATTGTGGGTGCCGTGGCAATCGGTGCAGACCGAATCAGCGCTGACGGTCCGGCCGTTCGGCCTGGTGCGGCCGAGCCATTCTTTGTAGAAGGCGTGCACCTTGGGAGGGTCTTTGTGGTCTTCGAAGCCGTATGCCGTACGATCTCCGCCCGGCGGATGGCAGCTCGGATCGGAGCACATCTTCTGCACTTCTTTGCGGCCAAAAAGCAGGTCCGGCTGAGTCATCAGCATCTCATCGTGCATGTGCTCGGTCGAGGCCCCGTGACATTCATCGCAGGTAATACCCGCATCCAGGTGGGCGGTAGTAATGTCTTCGGTTTTCAGGCTGGGATGACAGACGTAGCATTTATTGTTGCCGTTCTGTTTATCAGCCGTAGGCCGGGCGTCCCTGGATTGCTTAGTGGTGCTCTCGCCCGCAAAGCAGACGGCAAACACACAGGCTAACCCAGCGATTATGAGTATCCCCGACGCAAAACGTAGGGCAGTTCCGTTGTGTGGACGCACCATTTTTCTCCTTGTGCTAAAAGGTGGGTAGAATTTGTCTGCTTTTCCACGCGGCATCTGCGGTTACGGGCGGCAAGTGTCCTAAACGACCTCCCAGTCGCGCAGCCAGGCGTATTCCTGCGGAAGGGCTGCCCAGCGTGCGTCCGTGATGCGCATGAGCCATTCTCTGTCTGCGGCGGTGACTCCGAGCGGACGCGTGTAGGAAGCGCGAGCGGCGTTTTCAGCTTCATACACCGTGGATAGACCCGGGACCGTGGCAGTAATGGCATCGTTTGCCAGAATGCACTGAATCGTCAGACGCGCCAGGTCGTTCTCGACCTTGCTGCCTACGCCCATCACGGGGAATGTGACTTTGCCGCAGCTTTCGAAGAGGCTGCCGCCGAAGTAGGGCTTGATGGTCACCACTCCGACGTCCCG
>CAZPJZ010000448.1:0-3035 GCA_964586995.1 uncultured Pirellulales bacterium
TGCAATGATAGGCTCCCGCACGCAGATGTCAATAAGGTTGTGAAAAATGCAAATTCAGGGGTCTGCGCCCGACCTCGTGAGGTCTGCGCGGGCGCGGGGGTTCTGGCGTTCTATCGCAGATGTTGTTTGATGGCATCGAGCTGTTCTTTGGTGACGTCTACCCCCAATTTCTGGGCTGTTCTTATATGTTTCCACGCCGATTCATACTTTCTCTGCCTGTAGTAGCCGATCGCGAGGCCGTAATGGGCATCGCCCAGATCCGGCTGGATTTCTACCGCTTTGAGGTACTCACCCACGGCGTGCTCGTAATCAGATCGGCTCATGTACGCCGCGGCGAGATTGCAATGGATTCTGGGGTCATTCGGTGCTATTTGAACCGCTCTTTTGTACAGGTCAATCGCGGCCTCGTAGTTTTCCTTGCTGAAATATGCGTTGCCCAGGTTGACCAGAGCGGGCAGCATATCGGGTCTAACGGCTAAGACCTTCTGGTACGCCTGAATTTCATCGTCGTACATGCCCAATTTGTGATAGCAGATAGCCAGACCGTAATTAGCCTCGGCCGAGTTCCGCTCGAGCAGCAACGCCTGGCGGTACTGAGATATCGCCGCGTCATAAGCTTCCATCTGGCAATAGACTTCGCCTAACTGGCTGTACAGGCTGGCGCTCTGTGGCTTCACCGTCAGCGCCTGCTTAAGTTGGGCGATTGCAAGCCCGAACCGCTGCTGCCTGCAGTACGCGATGGCCAGATTCTTGTGCGCATCCACGAAATTGGGATCGAGCTGCAGGGCTTCGGTGTAGAGCGAAATCGCATCCTTCAACCGGTCTTGCTGAAGGTACGCGTTGGCAAGATTGCTGTAGGTCTTCGGGTCTTTGGGGTTGATTTGCAGGGCCTGATGGTACTCGTTTATTGCCTGGTCTATCTGCCCTATCTTCAAATAGACGTTGCCCAAATTGGCCCGGGATTCAGCCAGGAGCGGATTTATATCCACGGCGGTTTGCAGTATAACCAGGGCCCTATCCAGGTCCCCCATATCGCAGTAAGTATTTCCAAGATTGTTGAACAGACAACCCAGCGTCTGAATCTTGTCCAGATTCTTCATGTAAATGCCGCTGTCGTTGCCTTGGGGCACCCTGAACTTCTCGATGTAATGTCTGTCGAGGGCATTGGCGCCCTGGTTGGTGGTTTCAATGTTCCATTTTGTCTGCCCGTCATCATATCGAACGAAAAAGTGGCCGGGCACCACCACTCCATACAGCGGCATACCCAGCCGTTCGGCCAAAGATAGATAAAGAATTGACAGACTCAGGCAGTAGCCCCGCCTGTTGTCCAGCACTGAGTGCAGGAACAGGTCATTTGGGTCCTCCGCCTCTGAGACCGGCCGGAATCGCAGCTCCTGGAAGAGATAATGATTGATCACCGGAATCGCCTTATAAGTCGGCCTAAGCCACCTGTCCCTCAGTCTGTCCTGGACCTGAAGCGCCATCTGATCCAGCATGGCTAAGTACCTGCGGCCCTGTACCATGTCGCTCCACTGTTCCGAGACAATCAGGGCAGCCGTAGCCAGGTCCACTTCGTCCTTGTTGAGCAGCAGGACTTGATCGATTGATCGAGCGTGGAGACCTCGTTTGCTCTCATTTGCCAGGCGCTGCCCGAGGGACGGGTGCGGCCAAAATAGTAAAAGGCAGATTGCGGTCAGAAGCGTCTTTTTCATTGCCTTGCGAAAGTCCACGTCCTTCAACCCTTTATACGCCATCCCAGCGCAAGTGTTTGTGTCCAAGCATATTATCGTCAGAGTGGAGGCACCTGTTTTGTCCTTCTTCCATTCCGCATCGACAATCGCACCCCGCGGAATGACTCCTCGTCCGTGGTTGAAAAATAAATCATTTCTGCAAATAACCTTTGCATAGTTTAAATTATCGCACTATTTTATTCAATGCAAATGTTTGAGCTTTGGGAGAATCACTATGGGTCCGAATAACGTCGTTATCACAGGTGTTGTTCTCCACCATCCGAGGATCAAAGCGTCTTGTGTCTTCGGCTGTGGGCGCCGCATCATGCTGTTGATGCTGGGTCTGCTCATGGTCGGTGGCTGTCGCGGGCCGTCGCGCCAGGGCAGCCTCTTTGACGGCAAGACGTTGCGGGGGTGGAAGGTCACCGATTTTGGCGGCCAGGGCAGGGTCTATGTCAAAGAGGGCGCAATCTGCCTTGAAGCAGGCAACGAGTTGACTGGGGTCACCTGGACCGGCCCGGTCATCCCCATGAATTATGAGATCAGCCTGGAGGCCCAGCGGGCCGAAGGCAGCGATTTCTTCTGTGGGCTGACCTTTCCCGTGGACGCCAACTGCTGCTCGCTTATCCTGGGTGGGTGGGGCGGCTCCGTCTGCGGACTTTCCAGCCTCGATTATTATGATGCCGCCAACAACGAGACCACGCGGATTATCGACTTTGTCAACGGGCGATGGTACCGTGTCCGCGTGCAGGTGACGCCCGGCAAAATCGAAGCCTGGCTGGATGACGAAAAAATAGTCGAAGCCCAGACGGCCGGCCGCGTCATCGACACCCGGATCGAGGTGGAGCTATCCAAACCTCTCGGTATCGCCTCCTGGCGCACCAGCGCAGCGATTCGTAACATTCGGATGCAGAAGCTAAAGGATATTAAGTAGCGTCTGCTTCATGGTGTGCAGAATTGTCCGCGGCATATAGCTCGAAAATGAACCGGGCTTAATCGACGGCTTTTTCATTCCACCGGCACGGGGACCGCTCGACGTTTGAACAGGTCTATTTTTGTCCACGCGTTGCTTTTGAATCTCCAGTGGTTGGCCATGCCGACCGCAATGATACTAAAGGTGGCGGCAATCCACGGCCCCAACGAGCCGAGGGACGGCAAAAGAACGATTATGAGCGTACCACCCAGTCCCAAGATGACCACTGCGCCCACGGCGGAGACAGCAGCCAGCCAGACGGTATCGCCTGCCCCGCTCAGGGAGCCGCCGTAAATGGTCCGCGCAGCGTGGAAAACCTGGTATATGGCGGC
>CAZPJZ010000449.1:0-3035 GCA_964586995.1 uncultured Pirellulales bacterium
CGTGCCTGCTGGCGTGGGCGGGCATAGCGGTTCTGTCGCCCTACATGCCCACCGTCGCACAGCGTCAGCGAGAAATTGCCGCACGCCACGAAGTTCGCCCGACAGTCACGCCGGCACGAAGCGGTTCTGTAGAGACTACGGATCCGAACAACGGTTTTTAAGGATTTTAGACCCTATGGCGGCGTTGAGCGTTCAGCATTTAGCGGGTAGTCGCGACGGTGTACGCTGTAGGCTGCACGCTGAACGCTGTTTGACCCGCACAGGTCTTTTTCCGCCGGGCGCGCAGACCAGCAGGATGGGCAACTATCTGTGGCCCGTGCTGAATTTTGTCCGGATGGGCAGGGAACCTGCTCATCCTACCGGTTTCTGATTTTGATTCCTCCTCTGGGGTCTCAGCGTTCTGTGCGGTTATTTTCTTGCCACCGCTGTTGCCGTTGACTTATGTGGCCCAGAACCGCCAGTGCCCAGAGCAAATCCTCTTTGGCCACAATCTTTGTTTCGTACCTTTCGTTTATAGGAATAAGATGCACTTGCGTATCGGTCGTTCTTATGAGCTTGCAGGTGATTCCTATCTGATTGGCAAGGCGGGCAACTGCAATCTGCGCCTGGGCTGCGGGCACCGACGGACTTAGCAGCACAATGTCACCGTCCTTTATCCTGGGCCACATACTGTCACCATCTATCTGCACGGCAAAGCAATCGGGAAATAGCCTGTGGATTTCTTCGCAGTGAACAAATTCGACTACCTGCTCGGGCTCGGCGCTGCCAACCTGAATGAGATTGGCCTGACAGTTTCTTAGTCCGTCCACCAAGGCTCGTACACGTAAATCGATTGCCACCGCAGCGTCCGTTGAACCTATGATCGTTTTGCCGATATGCCTTCTGACCAGATCATCGAGCTCGGTAATAGCCTGCCTCGGTTCGGGCAGAGATGTTTGGTCCCAGAAATGAACCATGCCGGCGGCGGTCCGTCCGAGCACCGGAATCCAGCCTGGCCGCTCTGACTCGATGCTTGGACTCCCGGTAAGTTGCCTCTCAATACCTTTCTTCTTACATACCAGCTCAACAAAAGCCTGGATGGGTTCGGCAAGTTCAGGATTACCGGTAAGCAGCTCATCGAGTTGTTGCAGAAGTGCCTTGTTTGGCCCGCCTAAGAGGCTTGTTCTGGCCTGCTGTCCGGTCAGTAGCCACTCCAGATCCGCCCCGGTGACCTGGCAAATCTTAAGCAGGACCTCAATCGGTGCAACTCGGTCGCTTTCATAATAGTTGTAAGTGGAAGGACTTATGCCCAAGGCGCGGGCGAATTTGCTCTTTCCCCTTGCGCCTGCGTGTTGGGTTCGCAACAGCTTGATGCGTTCGATTATCGCCTTTTCGTTGAAATTTGCCATGCCTTTCACCCATCTGCGAATTTCTTGCTGCAATCCTTCACATTTTGCTTGATAATACAACATATTAAGTTGCTCCATTGCGAATTTTCTACGCAAAAATGAATTTTGTCAACAGGTTCATCGAGAAAATCTCACAAGATGCAAGTCAAGAAGTCAGCAAAGATGATTTCGGCAAGAAAAGCCGCAAAGGGCCGAGCGAGGTTGCGGAGTACGTGGTCTACTTCCCTGAGTTGCACGGATTGCAGACGCTGCTGCCGAATCCCTTGAACGGGCACGTTCAGTCGGGTCTGGGCGAGGATTCATCTCGGTCTCAGGGGCCGCTGTCCTGCAGCCAGTGAATTACCAGAATTGCCAAGTCGGCAAAGTCTACCTTGCAATCGCCATTTATGTCGCCGGCAACAATCGTCTCACAAACGGGCTCGCCAAAGTACGATTTGCCTGCCTCCGCCGTGCCGCCGTATGCGCCCATATTGATTCGTCCGCCATTGGGAAATGGCTCAACACCAACTGGACTGGTTGGATCTCCTGCGTCGATGCACGGACTAGTGACGTCATCCTTTACCCAGCTCTGACTTTCTCGATCCCATCTGCCAGCCTGCGACTTGAGATGGTAGTCGCCATCCACCCAGAAATCATCACCAGGCATGTCCGGCGTGTTGTTGGGGTCCCAGTAGCCTGGGTTGCCAAAGTGCGGCTCAGTACTTGTCCAGTTGCCTTCTATGGGGCGTAGTGAGCAAATGGCATCGGGACCATCCTGCACTGTGCAATGGACAAGTTCCATCTGCGGATGCCCCAGTATGCCAAGAGCGGTATCACACGATATCTGTTCACACATCGTAGCTCCATTCGCCCATAGAATGCAGTTATGCAGGCTGGCCTTGTTTTCGCGGATACCGGCAAACGCAACGCCGCCGCCCTGTCCGTACTTGCCTGTACGATTTTCACAGATTGTGCAGTTGATAAGAACAGGATTGCCCTTGCAACTAATACCGCCCCCGTAGCTGCTGGCGCGATTGCCGGTGATGAGGCAGTTGATGAGCATCGGATGCGAGCCAGTAATAGCTACGCCGCCGCCGCTACTTTTCTCCAGGCAGTCATACCATACCCAGGGAAATGCGCTGGTAATGTTGTTCTTGATTATGCAATCACTGACCTTGACATCAGAGAAAAAGGCCGCAATACCGCCGCCTCCGCTGCGGGCGGTATTGTTGACTACTATGCAGTCTACGATGCGAGGACTACTATGATAACAATATATTCCCCCCCGTCGTCGGGCACACAACCATTAGTAATGGTAAAACCTTGCAGGACTGAATTGTCGTCTTCGCCGCTGTGGAAGTGGAAACCTCTGTGGTAGTCCTGATAGAAATGGTCACCTTGCCAGTCGTAATAGAACAGACCTTGGCAGTCGATGATGCAGGTTTCGGGCCCTTCTTCGCTTTTAACGGTAATGGCCTTGCCTTTGAAATCGATATCCCGATTCCCGTCGCCCGTGTAAGTGCCGGGGGCCACGAGGACTGTATCACCGGCGCTGGAGGCATCAATCGCCGCCTGAATGGTTTCGTAATCTGCCGGAACGCGACGGGTTTCGCCTAGTCCCTATACAAGCGTGACTTTTCTGATTTTGTCATGGTATGATTCATGAAA
>CAZPJZ010000450.1:0-3034 GCA_964586995.1 uncultured Pirellulales bacterium
GGCCGTCGACAAGCAAGCCACTCCGCGGATTCGCCGCCGTGTGGCTCAACTTGGCGGAAACGAATGACTTTGGTGGTGGTCTCGGCCTTAATCGTATGCGCGGGTGTCATAATCTTTCTGCGGGTAAAACCTCGCTCACGCGCAGACAGTGAGCCGCGGGAAATACAAACACCATCCAGACTGGCCCCAGCGGCCCGCCTCGCCTCGGCAGAGGCAGGCCCCGGCGACCGCTTCGGTCCTGAGCCTGCTGCCGAGGAGCTGCCGGAACCCACACCGGCGAGTCTGCAACTTTCTCCGGAACAGCAGGTGGCCGAATTGAAAAAACAAGAGCATGCGCTGGTCCAGAGACTCATGGAGGACTTTCCCGACAGCGAGGACCCTATCGTGCTGATGGGCAATGTGCAGTTCAGGCACGGCAACTCGACCGAGGCACTGAAATTCTGGGAAAAGGGCCTGCAACTAAACCCGAGGCGGGCCGATGTCTACAAGGCTATGGGCTGGTTCGCCATGGGAAAGGAACAGTACGAAGAAGCGATTGCACACTGGCAAAAAGGTGTTCAGATCGATCCACAACTGCCGGGCGTCCATAATAATATCGCGCGCGCCCTGATGGGGCTGGGCAAACACGCCGAAGCCATTGAAGAGTTACACAAGGACATCGAAATCTCCCCTGACTCCAGCAGCAGCTATTTCCTGCTGGGGCAGGAATACTTGCAGCAGAAAGAGTACGAAAAGGCCAAAGTCAATTACGAAAAGGCCGTGTTGCTCGAGCCCAATCTCACCAACGCATATTACGGCCTGTTTACAGTATGCACCCGACTGAAGGAGCGTACCAAGGCCGACGAGTATATGGAGATTTTCAGGAAGCTCAAGGCCGAGGATATGAAGGTCCTCAAGGACCGCGACGACGCCTATAACGACCTGGTCGACATGCGTAACGGCGCAGCCGAAACTTATATGCTCGCTGCCAAGATGTATCAGGGCCGGGGCGACACCCAAAAGAGCGAACAAATCCTGAAAAAAGCGGCAGCACTCGACCCAGCCAATACGGTGTACCTGATGCAATTGGCGGCCTTATATCAGGCCGGTAACCGCCCATCTGATGCTCTGGCGATGCACAAGAGAATCGGACAAATCGAACCGAACAATCTGACCTGTCAGTTGAATATTGGGGTAATCTCGGCCAGGCTAAAGCAGTTTGCCGATGCGGAGGCGGCATTTGCAAAGGCGATCACGCTGGCGCCGGAAACCTCGGCCCCCTATCGCTACCTGGCGCAGCTATATCTGGAAACGGGCACAAAACTCCCACGAGCCAGAGAGCTTGCCGAAAGGGCCGTGGCACTGGAACCAATCGCGGCCAACTACTTTGTGCTGAGCTGGGCCTGCGACAGAAACGCAGATACAGATAGCGCGCTGTCGGCCATAAAAAAAGCTCTGGAATCGGACCCTGACAATCCGAGATACCGGCAGATGTATGAGCTTGTCCGGAAAAGGAGCTCCGAGCAATGAATGGGCCCATCGCCGCGGTAATGCTGTTATTAAGTGGGCTTTGCGGTGCACGCGCCGGCAGTCCCATTCTACTGCGCGATGTCACCAAAGAAACCGGAATAACATTTGTGCACACCGACGGAGGCTCCGGCCAGCGCTACATAATGGAGACGGTGACCGCCGGCCTGGCGCTTTTCGATTACGATAATGACGGGGATATAGATATCTATTTTCTCAACGGCGCGCCCCTTAAAGGAACAAAGTGCGACGTGCCACCGACCAACGCACTGTATCGAAACGATGGCAACTTCAGATTCACCGATGTTACAAAAGAGGCCGGCGTGGGCGACACCGGTTACGGACTGGGCGTGGCGGTCGGCGATTACGACAACGACGGGCACCTGGACATCTACCTGAACAATTATGGCCCGAACGTCCTGTACCGCAACAACGGAGACGGCACCTTTACAGATGTGACAAAAAAAGCGGGAGTCGATAATGGCTATCGAGTGGGGGCCGGCGCCTGCTTTCTGGATATGGATAAAGACGGCGATCTGGACCTCTACGTTTCAAACTACCTGGAATTTTCCTATGACAAGCACGTTTCCACCGCCTGCAAGGGCTTTCCGGTATACGCCAATCCTCGCTTCTACCCGCCCTTGCCCGACACGGTCTACCGCAACAACGGCGACGGCACCTTCACCGATGTCAGCAAAGAATCAGGCGTGGGCGCTCATCCCGGCTGGGGCATGGGAATCGTATGCGCAGACTATGACAATGACGGCGATACCGACGTCTTTATCGGTAACGACGTGGCGGAGAATTTCCTCTTTCAAAACGACGGCACCGGCAAGTTTGAGGAGGTCGGGCTTATCACCGGCGTCGCCTACGATATGCACGGCGACGAACAGGGAAGCATGGGCGCAGATTGCGGCGATTACAACAACGATGGATTGCTGGATTTTTACGTGACCTCCTATCAGGGACAGTTGGCCACACTCTACCAGAATCTGGGCGGTGGACTATTCGAAGACGTGACGCTCAAGACCGGCGCAGGGGTCGGAACCCTGCCAAACGTTACGTGGGGCAACAGTTTCGTCGATTTCGACAACGACGGAGACCGAGACATCTTCATTGCGTGCGGCCACCTGCAAGATAATGTCGAGCTTTACGATGGAACCACCACGTACTTTGAACGAAATATACTGCTGATGAACACCGGCGATGGGCAATTCATCGACGTAACTGAACAAAGCGGTGACGGCATGAAAGTCGTCCTGAGCAGCCGGGGGGCAGGGTTCGATGACCTCGATAACGACGGGGACATTGATGTGGTGATCCTTAACTCTCGTCGAGAACCGACTATCTTGAGAAATGACTCGCCATCCAAAGGACACTGGCTGCAAGTTCATCTGCGCGGCGTCAAAACCAACCGTGATGGCGTAGGGGCTCACGTCAAAGTCGCGGCAGGCGATCTGACCCTTTTGGATGAGGTCCACAGCGGCCGGGGTTATCAGAGCCATTATGGGATGCGGCTTCACTTTGG
>CAZPJZ010000451.1:0-3024 GCA_964586995.1 uncultured Pirellulales bacterium
CTAGAGCGCCTGCCTTACACGCAGGAGGTCACAGGTTCAAGTCCTGTATCGCCCAATCATATAAGACCTTGAACGGGCACTATTTATCGGAGCCGGGCTTTCGCCGCTTTGCATATACCGTGGATTTTGTGACAGTTCGTGTGGCAATTTCACCGCTGTTTCTGGCGGCAATCTTCTGGTATGGTTCCTCCGGAACCTGCTAAAATTCGTCCGCGCCAACAGTGAGTACTTTCTGAGCCATGCACACCGCCTCTTGCCTGTGAAACGAGGTACGAGATATCTGACCTCGCGGGCCAAGTTCTTCGCCATAATCTCTGGCTGCCGGATTTAATCACAATGAAAGACCTCTTCCATTTTAGCCCACCATTCGCCCTGTTTGCGGGTTGGAACCGGGACCTGAAGGGGGTCGGTGTGCTTCCACCACCTCTGAGTAGTCTGGTCAGCAGCCATCTTAGCCATATCCGCCGGGAAGTCACTGCCGGTGTATTCGAAGTAGCTAAACAGATAATATTTGCCTTTTTCCAATTCACCGAGGTATATCGAGTAATTGCGGATGTTACATTCTTTGATTTTTCTCAGCACGCCCGGCCAGACGTCTGCGTGCAGCCGTTCGTATTCTTCGATGTTCTCCGGCTTTATGCCTATCACGCTGCCGTAACGCTGGAGCTTTGGCTGTGCGCAACCAGCAGTCATAATACATAAGGCCAAAAATGTCACAGTCAATGGGGCGATTTTAGTGCAAGTGTTCATAGCGATATTCTCCCAATCCCGTAAGAGATCCCTTTCGGGACTCAGGCAAAGATTATGTATAACACAATCATCGTGGCAAACAGTAGTGCCGCGAGGAATTTATAGTTTCCGATGCCCTTCCAGGTCTCGCCGCGGAAAACGTCCCTCGGATCGCTCCACACCAACCTTTCGCTTTCAGCAGTATGTCGGTGAGGCCTGAGCAGCGATACGGCTACCAAGATGAGCGAGCACAGCACAAATAGGTAGAAGCTCGCCATCATAAAGGGGACCTTCCATTCGATATATTGCTTGAGCCAATCTTTATTCTTGAACCAGTCAAGAAGGAAAACTACTAACCCCATAAATGAGCCGACCGAAAGGGTCGCAATCGCTGCCTTATCACTGGCTCGCCGCCAAAACACACCGAAGACGAAAACAACCGTGATTGGCGGTGCAATGTAGCAGATTATCGCGTTGATTCCCTGGAAGATGCTTTCATAATGGCTTATAAAAGGTGACCATAGTATAGCAGCAATCATCGCGATAAAGGTCACTGTACGACCTACAAGCACCAGAGTCCCGTCGGAGGTTTGGGGGCGCCATCGCTTGTAAATGTCGTAGCTGAACAGCGTGGCGATAGAGTTCATCGCCCCGGAAACAGTGCTCATTAATGCTGCCAGAAGTGCCGCAGCGACTACTCCCTTCAGTCCGATAGGCAGCAAATGACTGATCATAAAGGCATAGGTATCTGCCGAATCAGTCAGTCCATCGGGCAATTTACCCTGATTGATCAGGCCCAGACACGTTAGGCCCGGAAGGACGAAGATAAATACGGGCAGAATCTTGATGAATCCGGCAAATAACGCCCCGACCCGGGCATCATTTTCGCTTCTGGCGCCCAGCACGCGCTGAACAATTGTCTGATCCGCACACCAGTACCAGATGCCAATGATCGGATAGCCTAAGAACACCGAGTACCAGGGAAGACCTGAGGGATCACCGTGTGGCCGTAACATCGTAAACTTGACCGGTTCGACACTAGAAGTCAGGCCCGACCAGCCACCTGCGTGGTACAGGCCAATCACCGTCACACAGGCTGCTCCGAATACAAGCACAACCGTCTGAATCGACTCGGTCAGGACGACAGCCAGCAGGCCTCCGATAACAGTGTACAGACCCGTCAGCAAAGCAACAGCGATAATACTTACCATAATGTTGATGCCAAACATGCCCCTGAGTACCACCGCACCTGCATAGAGAGAAAAACCAATATGGATGACAACAGCCGAGACGATTGACAGAAAGGCTAACCAATCGCGACAGGCTCGGCAGTAACGTTTCTCAAGAAAATCAGGCAGTGTTGCTACCTGCGCACGCAGGTAAAAAGGGGCAAAGAAAAACGCCAGAACAATCAGAGTGAATGCCGCCATCCACTCGAAGTTGCCGTAGGCCAGGCCGTTCTTGTAGCCCTCTTGTGCCAGGCTGACCAGATGCACGGTGGAGATGTTGGTCGAGAAAAGCGCCAGGCCGATGACCGGCCAGGTCAGTGCTCTGCCCGCAAGAAAATACCCCTGCCCCTCTGCTGTTCGGCGCTGGCGTGCACCTGCTAAACAGCCCATCGCAACAATGCCGACCAAGTATATAAGTATTATGGCCGCATCAATCGAACTTATGGCGAGTTTATCAAACACCTTCAAACTCTTTTATCGCGTCAAATACTGCGACAACATTTGCTGGCGGAACTTCCGGAAGAATGTTATGCACCGTGCTGAAAACAAACCCGCCGCCCGGCGCAAAGATATCCAGACGCTCCAGCACGTGTGCCCTTACCTCAGCGGGCGTGCCGAGGTTGATAACCTTGCGGGTGTCACAACCCCCTCCCCAGAAGGTGATGTCGCGTCCGAATTCACGTTTTAGACGTTCCGGCTGCATATCAACACAGTTGGTCTGAACCGGGTTAATAATGTCGTAGCCCGCCTCAATAAGGTCGGGCATGAGTTTATATATTGAGCCGCAAGAATGCAAGAATGTGTGCATCCGGCTGTGCTTTTTCACATATTCGCACAATTGCTTGTGGCGTGGCTCAAAAAGTCGGCGATAAACCTGCGGTGACATAAAAGGTCCGCTGTCCATTCCAAGGTCATCACCGAAACGAATGACATCCACGATGTCACCGACCGATGCACAAATCTTCTCCAGCGTTGCCAGGTGCTGTGCCATCAGGGCGTCCAGTAGTTTTTCAACCTCAGCCGGTGCGGTGTACAGATCGACAAGGAAATTGTCCATTCGCCGCAG
>CAZPJZ010000452.1:0-3019 GCA_964586995.1 uncultured Pirellulales bacterium
AGGTTCGACTGGCAGCCGACGGCTTTAGCCTGTCTGCTTACCCGCTGTAGTGTCGGCAGCAATATCGCCATCAATAGTGCAATGACGGCAATTACCACCAATAGCTCGATTAGTGTGAACCCTCGGGTGGTAGCATCTTGGCTCTTTCGTGCCGTTGGCTGGCTTCTCTCCGCACATATATGGGCCCGGTGTTTGGCGGCCATACCGAACCTCCTGCGCAACTGCGCCAAAGCTCAGGTTGCCCGATCAAAGGTGCGACGCCCAAATGACTACGTTATTCTTTCGCCTTGCGGACTGGTGCAAACTCAAAGCTGCTTATTACTATAATCCCGCGGAAGAATCTATTTGTAATAAACATTACCCCTCACGGCACAAATGTCAAGCGAATTTTTCAGAAATTTTCGATGACGGACGCCTCATCGTACACCCCGGAACATGCCCTGGAGGCCGAATTGCTCAATCAGTTAGGCCCGGCAGGCATAGTTAATGGCACTTTTTGGTTCAAAAGACACATAGGACGTTGAAAAAGCGGTCGGGCTTATTGCGTCGGACGATGTTTTTGAATATGATTGCCGGTTTAACGCCGCAACGGCGGCCGTGCCTTGGAAATTGAAAACTGGAAGCTCGACTATGCAAAAATACATTTGTATACACGGGCACTTCTATCAGCCACCCCGGGAGAATCCCTGGCTCGAAGATGTCGAACTGCAGGATTCAGCGTATCCCCACCACGATTGGAACGCTCGCATAACGGAGGAATGTTACAGGCAAAATGCGGCTTCACGGATACTCGGACCAGACAGGAAGATAGTCGATATCGTCAACAACTACGAAAACATCAGCTCTGATTATGGACCGACTTTGCTGTACTGGCTGCAGGCCCACGCTCCGGACGTTTATGAGAAGATACTCGAAGCCGACCGGAGAAGCCGCCAGAAGTTCAACGGTCATGGCTGTGCCATCGCCCAGGCGTACAATCACATGATTCTGCCGCTGTCCAACTCGCGCGACAAGCACACGCAGATTATCTGGGGCATACGCGACTTTCAGAAGCGTTTCGAGCGAGAACCGGAGGGTATGTGGCTGCCGGAGACGGCTGTTGACCTGCCCACACTGGAAGCTCTGGCCGAGCACGGAATCAAATTCACAATTCTTGCCCCGCGCCAGGCGCAGAGGGTCCGCAAAATCGGGGCAAAGCGATGGAAGGAAACAACAGAGAACGACCTTGATACGACGGTTCCTTATGTATGCAATCTGCCCTCCGGCAGGCAAATAGTTTTGTTTTTCTACCATGGGCACATCGCACACGACATTGCGTACGGCGGCCTGCTTCACAGCGGGGAAAATTTCGCGGCGAGGCTCATCGAATCGTTTCCCCAAAATGACGAGCCGGCCCGGCTGGTTCACATAGCAACCGACGGAGAGTCATTCGGTCATCACCACCGGCACGGTGACATGGCCTTGGCGTATTGCCTGCATCACGTTGAAACAAAGAACCTGGCCAGGATAACCGTCTACGGCGAATATCTTGAGAAATTCCCGCCAAGTTATGAAGCGGAGATATGGGAGAATACCTCGTGGAGCTGCGTGCACGGCGTTGAGCGGTGGAAGAGCAACTGCGGCTGCTGTGGCGAGCAATCGCGCTGCGGCCAGCAGCAATGGAGAGCCCCGCTTCGCGAAGCAATGGATTGGCTCAGGGAAAAACTCGCGGCTTGTTATGAACAGAGGATGTCCCAGTATCACGGGGACCCGTGGCAGCTTAGAAACGAGTACGTAGCGGTCATCAACGACAGGTCGCGCCAGAACGTTGAGAGCTTTATTTCCACTTTCGTCGGCAGACAGCTCGACGGCGACCAGCAAGTCACATTCATAAAGCTGCTGGAGATGCAGCGCAATGCGATGTTGATGTATACAAGCTGCGGGTGGTTTTTCGACCTTATCTCAGGCATAGAAACGATACAGGTGATGCAGTACGCCGCCCGCGCGATGCAACTATGCCAGGAGGTATCCGGGGTGGATCTCGAGCCCGAATTCAAGGATATGCTTCAAAAGGCTCCTTCTAACGTGAGGCAGCTTGCCAGCGGCAAGGACGTTTATGAGGCTTACGTACAGCCCGTGCGAATCGATCTGGAGCGCGTGGGGGCCCATTTTGCGCTCAGCTCGATTTTTGAACAGTACGGAGAAGAAAGCACCGATATTTATTGCTACTCGGCCAACGTGCAGGACTCTCAACGGACCGAAGCCGGCGTCCAGGTATTGACCACCAATAGAACTACGATTCGGTCCAGAATTACTTTTGAACAATATGCCGTCGAGTCCGTTGCTCTTTATCTTGGGGACCACAACATCTTCGCAGCGGTACGTTCGCCTACGTCCGACGAAGATTTCCACCAGGTGCGAGGAAAGCTTATCGCAGCCTTCAGAAGGGGCGACAATAACGAGGTGATGCGCCTGATGAACGTGGCCTTCAACGGGAGAAACTATTCGCTTTCGCACTTTTTCAAAGACCAGCAGCGACGGATACTGAACGACCTGCTGGCCAACACCTGGGAGGAGATAGAAAGCTCGTTCCGGCGCATCTTTGAGCATAATTACGCCATTATGCAAATGATCCGAAATATGAATATGCCCTTGCCCAAAGCTCTGGCCACTGTGGCGGAGTTCATCCTGAATCAGGATTTGTGCCGGGCGATTCAGGCTGAGAAGATTGACCTTGACGACCTGCGCAACCTTGCAGACGAGGCGGCAAGGCTGTCACTCGATCTCGATCGAGAGAAACTAAGATTTGAGGGCGGGCACAAAATCAGTCAACTGATGAATCGTCTGGCTGAATCTCCTGAGGATGTCACGATGTTGCAGAACATCGAACGAACGCTTGAAATCCTGAAGCTGGTAACGCCGGATATCGATTTACAGAACGCCCAGAACGTGTTTTTCACGATCGCAAAGAGCAAGTATCCGCAAATCAAGGCCAAGGGCCAATCAGGGGACGAAACAGCACAGAGATGGCTCGCTCATT
>CAZPJZ010000453.1:0-3016 GCA_964586995.1 uncultured Pirellulales bacterium
GTCAGCTACAACGCCATCCAAAAATTGGCATCTTGATAGATTAGAGCGATGCGCAGCTTCCTCCCAATCCACAATTGTCAGCGAATTGCCGAAGAAGAGAACATTGTTAAAATGGACTTCATAATGGACTAATCCAACATCGTGATTTCTGCGCGTCTCCGCAATTATCTGGGCATGACGTCGGCGCATCCACGAAAGTGCGGTTTGTAACGCCTTGGACATTTCTTCCATCGAGGCGGCGCGCCCCATTTCATCCAGCATCCGATAGAATCTGGCGTCTAATTCATCTGCGAATCTTAAATCATCGGGATGTTCTACGCCCCAGAAAGAAAAAGCTATCGGCTCACCTTTGTATAAGAGCTCCTGGTCCTGGTATATCCCCATACCGATAGGCGCCATTACTGCCCGGCCCTGTGAGAATGCGTATTGCGACAGGGCGACCTCGTTTATTACGCTGCGGAATCTTTTGGCCCTATAAGGCTCACCCACGTCGTACCGGAAGTCTTCGGTTGTCCCATCAGGATTGGTACCTGGCATCAAATATGGAATGTTGCCGTCGCCGAGCACACGGATGTGGCGGATTTGGCCTTTTTTAATCTTCAAAATCCTATCGGTTATGCCCTTTATCTTAATGGCCCGCACCCAGCGTCCATTTATCCTGAAGTAATCTTTGGGGTCCAATTTGATTATGACGCTGGTTGGCTTACAAATATCAGCGACATCTTCCAGGTAGACGACTCTGCGTATCTTTTCAAGATATTTGCGGGGAAATCTATTCTCTATCTTGGCAAAAAGGCCCCAATATGGAGAAACGATTTCCGCCCTTTTACTTTGTAGCTTGAACCCTTTTAGACTTCTGATGGCTGATCTGATTTCCTTGAGGGACATTTCAGAACAGACATGTCCTAATACTTCCAGATTGCCAGGCGATGAGCTTGCTTTAATTCTCATACTCCAAGTCTCTTAGCATCTGTTTAGTCGGAACCAGAGACTCAGGCCGATCTCATCCAATCGAGGCCTGCTTTTCTAACGGCATAGCCCACCTGGCGCAGATGGTTGCCGTACGCCACTATCCAGTGGAAGCCTCGGATTTGTTCGGCCAACCGCTCGTCATCTACTCTTACTGCCAAGTCCAGTTGTGTGCGGCAGATCTCGTAGAACGGCGCATCGAGGATCGTAGCTGTGAAGCCTAACCATCGGCGGCCAGCAAAATCAGGATTCAGCACAGTAATTTCCTGCCCTTTGCGCATTTCTACTTTTGGCGCCGCCCCAAAGTCTGATTCGTAGTGCGTCAGGATTCTCGCCGGTTCCAGGTCTTTGCCGTTCATCCTTCTGGGGGCAGTGCAATGAGATACAGTCACTACCCCATCGTGAGGCAAGGAAGGATTACAGAGGAAAACGGGCTTGCCCGAAATGTAGCGCAGCAGAATTCCTGAAGGAATTGCCACGAAGTCCGACTCACAAAACGCCATATAGCCGTCGTCGTTCAACAGGCTGAGCGGTAAACAGGCGGTGGTTTCCGCAATCGGCATAATTGTGGACATGCAATAATTGATCGTAATCGCATCTGTTTGCGCTTCGTCGAGCAGGTCGCGGAAGACCTCACTGAGGACAAAAGCCTTGTAGACGAAGTCTTTCGATGTCTCAAGCACCACATTATTTTGCGCCAGATATCCATCTGCCTCGTTGCGGCAATGACTGAGCAGGGCTTCATTCTGCCGAGCTTTTTTGAGCCGCTCACCAAGCTCGTAGTAGGAAACCGGAACGATATCTAATTTCCAAGTTTCCCGAGCACGGTCTGGCGCCTCTCTCCCGTCCGCCCCCCAGCCACCCGGGCCGCCGACCGCAACAATTCGTTTGTCGAGAATATTCTTCAATCCATAAAATGCCCGCAATCGCCACAAAAGCTCGGCATGCTCATCCACAACGATGTCGTGTACGTTCATGCCTATCTGGCTAAAATCATCACGTCTTTTCCGTAGGAAATGAGCGTGCGCACCGATATACATATAATAGAGAGGGCCGGAGCGGTGTCTGACGAACATGAGATTCCATCTCTCCGGCAATGCAAGAGCCTCGAGAATTTTTGGGTTCCGCCGAGCGGCGTACATGATCAAAACATCGTAGTCTTTCTTGGTCACAGCTACCGCCTGTTCTATATCGCGCACGGTTGCCAAGGGACGTATTTGCAGTGGGAAGTCAGCAGATAACGCCATTTGGTCCAAGTCTTGTCGGATCCTCTGTTCCTCCTGGCGAAGCTCCTGCTCGTTCTGGATAGCTCCGGTCACGCGCCAACTGGTTGCCGGTTTTCGCTCATAGATTTCGCAATTAAAGACTGGCTGAACCCTCAATGGATGAAAGATAGGTTGTTGTCGTGGCAGCCTCTTGGAGTTGCCAAAGGCTACATTGAGCACAGCAGGCAAAGCTAACCCTGCTGCCGTTAGCACCCCGGTTGTGCCCATAAACTCACGCCGACTCAGTCCTTCCCGCCTGCGTCTTCGATCTACACCGCATGGACAGCACACTACCGCTGGGGCGATACTTGGCTTATGTTGTATACCACGCATAATTTACCTCCAACAACGGTTTCTGGATGGATTCTGGGCATAAGGCCCGCCAATTATTGTCTGCGGCATGCTTCTCGGTCAGCTTACTTAAAACAACTCGTGGCATAGATTATCGGCTCAAACTTTGGCAGTTCTTTTATTGGAACTGCCCCCCATGTTGTATTTAGATGTCCGAGCATTTTACGGTTGTTTAGGTTTCGAGAATATGTAACCAGCGCCTTGGTGGCTTCCAATTTTCGCCAACCAGCCGGCCAGACGCTAAAGCCTTTTTCCAGAAACATAGGTACCGACGGGTAGCTGTCCCGAGGCTCGTAGTGCCAATCGCAGATTATTATGTCCTTAGGGATTAGCTCAATCGCACCGGCAGTACCGTTGGCGCTGGCTTCCCACTTACCGTAGTTGATCTTGCCGGCGTCAATCAAGCGGTCGCCCCACATCAGCATTTCAAG
>CAZPJZ010000454.1:0-3013 GCA_964586995.1 uncultured Pirellulales bacterium
GGACGCGAACGGCCAGCTTGCCATCATCCATGTAAATAGTCTGATTCGGCTTGATCCAGTCAAGCCCACCGTGATAATCCAGCGGAATTTTCTTAGGTCCCTCGGCTTGGGGGTCATTGGTCAGCCAGACCACGGCGCGTTTCTCCAAGGTCCTGGTCTTGGCTCCTTTGAATCGCCCGACTCGAATGCGCAATCCTTCCAGGTCCTGCATGATTCGGATGCGCCGCCTATACGTTTGATTTATGCGGCGCACGATTTTGATCTGCTCAAGATGCTGCTGCCAGGTGCCGTGCGAGAAATTCAGCCTGACCACATCCAGGCCGGCAGTGACCATCTTGCGCAGCACGGTGTAATCACTGCTGGCAGGTCCCAACGTGGCGATGATTTTGGTCCTGGGCATCTCGATCGCTCTTCTTCAGGTAAAGGACTCGCGGCCGAACCGAAAGCTTGGATGCAAGCTCCTATTTTGACCTATTCAGCAGAAAAGTCGGTTTCTGCCTTTGCAGCCAAGAGGGCATCTGCTCGCGTTTTACTGTTTGCCATAATCCTTTTTTCAAGGTGCGTGCCGCCGCCTCCAACTGGATGTACTTGTTATAGAAGCTGTGGCGAGATCGCAGGTCGGCGTAGGCATATCCCTCGGCCAGGAGAACCTCGTTCAAATACTTACGGTCGGGCAGTTGAACGTAGGCCAAGAGTCTGCCATGTGCGTCTCTGGTCTGGTGGCCTTGATCGAGGTATACCGTGACGCGCTTTCCAGATGCCAGCTTTTGCGCGAATTCGGCCGCCTCGGGACCAAAGTGCATGACGCCGTATTCTTGGCTTTTCGTCTCGGGCGCATCGACGCCCCAGAGCCGAACCCTGGTATGGCTCTCGTTGCTGTCTGCGATGTCTATATCAAGGGTGTCACCATCCACGACATGTATGACCGTGAAAGTCTCGCCATGGTATTTGTTAAAATCGTGGGGCGACGTTTGCTTCGCACGACTAAGCCAAAGCTGCCATTTGCGCCCGATTGGGCTGTGCTCCAGCGCAATCAGAGCAGCCACCGGCATCAGACACAACAGGATAATGCCGTCGCGCCGGCGTCTGCTCATCGCACGGGCGTTTTTGCTTTTCTGGGCCAATTCTGCTCCGCAGAGACCGGGCCGTCAAACGGCCTTTGTCCGCTCCGCCGCCGGCTTATCCAGCTCGAAAGCAAGACACACCGCCTCAAGGGCTTTCTCGGCCTGGTCCTTGTTCACCGCGCAACTGATACGAATCTCGCTGGTGGTAATCGAATCGATATTGACCCGAGCCTTGGCCAAAGCGCCGAACATTCTTTCGGCCACGCCGTAATGACTCCGCATGCCCACGCCGATCACCGAGACCTCGGCGATGTCGTCGCGCACGAAGACTTTGTCGCAACCCAGCTCACCTTTGATTTCTTCCACGGCCTTTTTGGCCACGGGCAAGTCGGCCACGCCGATCAGGAAAGACAGGTTCGCCTTGTCGGTGCTGACCTCGGTCTGTACGATGTCGTTGACCACGACTTTAGCCTTGGCCAGGCGGGCAAAGAGCTTGGCCGCATTGCCCGGCACGTGATCAACACCTATCAGACCTATTTTGGCCATATCTTTCTGCAGTGTTGCTCCCGAAACCACTACACCTTCCATCTGAGGCACCTCATGAGTGATTATTGTCCCGTCCGTCTCGTTCATACTGTTTCTTACATGGATTTTGACGTCATATTTTTTGCCGAACTGAACGGCCCGCGGATGCATTACGCCCGCACCGAAGCTGGCCATCTCCAGCATCTCGTCGTAACTAATCAGGTCCATTTTCACGGCATTTCTGAAGATGCGAGGGTCGGTGGTGAAGATCCCATCGACGTCTGTATAGATTTCACACTGCTGTGCGCCCAGCGCGGCGGCTAGCGCTACTGCGCTGGTATCGGAACCACCTCGACCGAGCGTTGTGATGTTGCCGTCTTCATCCACGCCTTGGAATCCCGCGACGATGACGATCCTGCCCTGGTCCAGTTGTCTGTGGATGCGCTCGGCGTCGATGCTCTTGATGTGGGCCTTGGTGTGCGCGTTATCCGTGAGCAGCCTGATCTGCCCGCCGGTAAAGCTAATCGCATCGCGCCCCATGGCATCCAGAGCCATGGCAAACAGAGAGACGGTCTGCTGCTCACCGGTACTCATCAACTGGTCGAGCTCGCGCGTAGGGGGGTTAGGATTGAGCTCCAGCGCATCAGCAATAAGCTCATCAGTCTGATGGCCCCGCGCCGAGGCCACCACCACGACCTGATAGCCTTTTTCGACGGTTCTGCTCACCCGCTCGGCGGCTCGACGAATCTTGGCCGCGTCCGCAACGGACGTACCACCAAATTTCTGCACAATTATGGCCATGGTTTACCTATCGAAAACTGAGTTTGTTTTATTAGTATAGAGAATTCGGCTTCGACTGTAAAATATCTTTAGCTTTTTAAGAAATACTCCATCAACTCAAAGCCGTTGTCTATTCGAAATCCCGACTGGCCGGCGTTCGTTTCGCCAAAGCTCGTCTGCAAACTGCTATTGATGTTACTGCCGGCCATAGCGAACGGAACCGGCTCAGGCGAGTGGGCGCCGCTGCGAACCGGCGTCGGATGGTCGGGCACCACCAGTATCCGCCAGTCCTGGCGGCTCCTCAGCGCTTCGAGCACGGGCCCGACAATATGCTTATCAATCTGCTCGACCGCCTTTTTCTTTAGCTGCGCATCGCCTTGGTGGGACGCTTCATCAGGTGCTTCCACATGGACGAACACCAGGTCATATTTGTCCAGCGCTTCTATGGCCGCGGCGCCCTTGCCCCGGTAGTCGGTGTCCACGAAGCCGGTCGCGCCCGGCACCTCGATGAGGTCAAAGCCGATAAGCTTGCCCAGTCCTCTGACCAGGTCGACAGCGGTGATGGCTGCCCCTTTGAGCCCGAAGCGCTTTTGGAAACTCTCCAGCCGGACGGTCTTACCCTGGCCCCAAAGCCAGATGGAGCT
>CAZPJZ010000455.1:0-3012 GCA_964586995.1 uncultured Pirellulales bacterium
ACCGCTGCCATCAGGATATTTTCGGTAGCCATGAACGGCAGTTCCGCCTCAACGTGCGCGGCGATTACCCTGGGGTAGACAACCGGCGCGCTGGTGACGTTGATGAGGATTTGCAGGATGCCGTCAACGGCCAGAAACGCCTCGGGGATGACCACGCGCCGGTTGGCCGAATCGTCGAGCGTTCTCTCGAACCACTGCTCAGATGCGGTCATCGGTGGGCTGGTAGCCAGGCTGAGCACCAATCGACTAAGGGCGGTTGTTCTTTCTGCACGCATCGGATTTCTTTTATAAGCCATCGCGGAAGAGCCAACCTGGGCTTGCTCGAATGGCTCTTCCATCTCCTTTAGATTGGCCAGAAGACGAAGGTCGTTGCAGAACTTGTGGGCCGACTGCGCCACCGATGCAAGGGCGTTGACAACCAAAGTGTCGATTTTTCTCTGGTACGTTTGACCCGTAACCGGGCAGACTTTCTTGAATCCGAACGCAGCCGCAACCATTTTTTCGAGCTTCTTGACCTTGGCGCCGCTGCCATCAAAAAGTGCCAGGAATGAGGCCTGCGTGCCCGTGGTGCCTTTGACGCCTCGCAGTGGAAGGGTTTCCAGTCGATATTCGATTTCCTGCAGGTCCATCACGAACTCGTAGCACCACAGGGTCGCCCGTTTGCCGACCGTGGTCAACTGTGCCGGCTGAAAATGCGTGAAGCCCAGCGTGGGCAAAGCGCGGTACTTCTTGGCAAAAGCGCCCAGTTGGTCTATGAGCTTGGCGAGCTTTGCTGCAACGAGCTGCAGGGCGTCCCGCATGATTATCAGATCGGCGTTGTCGCCCACGTAGCAACTGGTCGCGCCGAGGTGGATGATCGGCGCAGCTTTCGGCGCTGCATCTGCAAAGGCGTAGATATGAGCGACCACATCGTGACGAAACTTCTTCTCGTACTGGGCGGCCTTTTTGAAATCGATGTCGTCAAGATGTTTGGCCATTTGCTTTATCTGGCTGTTTCTTATGTCCAGGCCGAGCTTTTTTTGTGCCCTGGCAAGCTCAAGCCACAGCCGCCGCCAGGTGCTGAACTTTTTCTGGGCGCCGAAAAGCTCAGCCATCTCCGGCGAGGCGTTTCTTTCAACCAGCGGACTTACATAATGTCTGAATTTCGTATCATCTGCCATGAGTCTATTCTTCAAATCCTAAGCCCTACTACTTGGCGACCTTTTTCTGGAATGCGTCCAACAGCCGTTCGATCTCTCCAATATCCTTGCGGCTCAAATTCCAGCCCGATGCCTGGAAGGTTTCAGCGATCTGCTCCGGTCTGCGCGCTCCCACGATGGCGGCAGTGACTTCACTGCGGCGGAGGACCCAACTGATGGCAAGCTGCGCACACGTCTTGCGGTTGCGCCCGGCGATTTTGCTCAGGTGCTCGACCAGCTCAAGAGTCGCACCGAAGCGTGGCTCTTGAAAGTCGGGATTGCTTCGGCGATGGTCATCCGGAGCCAGCGAGGCGAGCCGTTCCCGGCTGAATTTACCGGTCAGCAGCCCCCTCTGCATGGGGCTGTACGCAATAACGCCGATATTAAGCTGTGCACAATACTCGAGCAATCCGCCCTCAACTTCACGATGCAGCATACTGTAGGGCGGCTGAAGGGAGGCAACTTCATGAATCGCACGGATGCGTTCGATCTGTTCGATGTCGAAATTCGAGACCCCGATGTACCGAACTTTGCCCTCATCTGCGAGTTTAGCCATCTCTTCCCAGGCCTGCTCGATGTCTTCTTGCGGCTCAGGCCAGTGAATCTGGTACAGGTCGATGACCTCCACGCCCAACCTTTTTAGGCTCTGGTGACATTCTTTTCGAATGCTCTTTTTCTTCAAGCAGTTGACTTTCTCTTTTCTATTGTTCCACAGCAGCCCGCATTTCGTGGCAATCAAGGGTTTGTGCCCGGTCTGCTTCAGAGCCTTTCCCACGAGTTCTTCCGAGTGTCCGAGCCCATAAACGGGAGCCGTATCAATCCAGTTGATGCCCATATCCAGGGCGGTTCGGATGGCGGCAAGGGCCTGCTCGTCGTCCTGCGGCCCCCAGCCGAATTGCCAAGGCCCGCCCATGGCCCACGTGCCCAGCCCCACGGTGGTGAGGTTCAAATCGGTGCTGCCCAATCGCCGCTTTTGCATGAATTTATCCCCAACATCGAGACAGGGCGAACCGTTCGTCTATCAGCGCCATAGAAGAAGTCAAGGATTCAGCTCTTTTAATGTAATACACGTTTTGCTGAAAGCCGAATTATATATTATGTATTTTAGAGAGACAACATTTTTGCAGAGGCTCTCGCAAGGCTGGAGTCCGAAAAAGTTGCGCCCCAAAATCTGGGATTATCTTGAAAAGACCTTGAGTTCAATATCCCGTTACTGTCCGCGCGTGCTTGGAGATAAGGTGATCTACGAAACTCAAGGTCCGAAATCCGGCCGGCGAGTCTTTTGCAGAGGGGGGGTTGGTATGAATGAGCTGGTTATGCTTGAGGGGGCCGACTGCCGTAAAATCCTTCAAAGCGTGGTTGACAACAAGGTGCCTGCCATCATGTCTTACTTATCCAAGGGCAAATGGCACGTGGCAAAAGTTGTGCTGGCCAGCCTTGGGCCCGGTACGCTCTGTGCCGAGGGCACGGCTTTTGGTGGCAAGCCGCGTCCTATAAATATCCAGATCGACCAGCCCGTCGGCATATCGTTCAAGCATGGATACGGCAAGTTCGTTTTTGACACCACAGTGGCGGCCCTTGAGCCATCTACAGTGCCCAGCGGTGGTGGGACGATAATCTTGGCGGCGCCTGACCGCGTTGGGGTCGTCCAGAGAAGAAGCTATTTCCGCGTCAACGTACCTGAGTCTCTCAGGGTGAATGTAGTGCTCTGGCACCGCAGCAGCAAGCCACAATCGCCGGACGCAATGCAGGCCTCGGCCTTGTGCGAACCGCGGCATTATTACCAGGGCAGGCTCATTGATATTTCCGCCGGCGGAGCCCAGGTTGCAGTCCC
>CAZPJZ010000456.1:0-3003 GCA_964586995.1 uncultured Pirellulales bacterium
TCCAGGAATTGTTCGCGAATCTTTCTGATTGCCGATGGTCCGGCATTGACAAACTCCGGTATGTTGGCGGCTCGGTCCGGCGAGGTGAAGTGTGACAGCAGGACAGGGGGAGTGCTTTGGCCCTGCTGGTCTATGTGAGTAAGGAAAAGCTGTGTGTATGGGGAATTTGTCTTTGATGAAAACACCAGCCACTTGCCATTCGGCGACCAGCTATGCCAGGAGTTCATCCGATTTGTATTGCATTGCAGCCTTCTGGCCTGGCCGCCCTCGGCGGGTATGATGTAAAGCTCGCTGTCCGGCTGCAAGAGCATGAAGCTTTTGGCCTTGCAGAACACGATCCATTTGCCGTCCGGCGAGTATCGCGCGAAATAGTTGCTCATCCCGTTATTTGAAGCCCCTTTAAGCGGCTCCGGCGTGCCGCCTTTTCCGTCATCGAAAGGAATCCTGTACAAATCAAACAAGAATTGCTTACCCTCTTCGAGGAACTCTCTGCAATCTTCAGGACTCAGCAGCACCTTGCCTTGGGCTTCGGGAGATTTCAGGATGTATGCTTCACTCCTGGCAAAAACGATGTACTTGCCATCGGGGCTCCAGCTCGGATTGCTCTGGACATATCGCGGGTCATCCGCTCCGGGCAGGCCCTTAAATGTGTCCGTTTGTCTATCGTAGACAACCAGAATGCCCTTGCACGGAAAGAAGAGCTGAGAAAAAGCCAGGTCCGGCTTTGCTACAAACACGGACTTGTCCTTTACGGTGCTGACTACAAACCGTCCATCCGGCGAGACCTGCGAAAGCAGGCCGAACGTCTCTTCATCATCGTCTCTGCTGTAATCGCTCCAGGTTATGATTGAGTCCTTGGTCAACAGTACTCGTTCCGCGACCTCACTGATAAGGTACGAGCCCTTGTCATTGGCATAATCCACGTCCATCCCGAGTATTCTCCCATCTGCAGAGAACGAGTGGCAGTTGCCGCAGACCGGCAGTCCCTCCAAAACAATCGGAGGCTGCCGCGCTGAAGATACCGTTCCAAAACGCCACCGGATGTGCGAAGGGTCTTTTACCGCGTTTATAAAAGGCAGGTCCACTTCGCGGTAGAACAGCGGCGCACCTACCTCGTCTCTGGAGGTTTTGATTGAGATTTGATTTGCCGAGATCACCTTCTTAGGATCCGAACCGCGTATTCCTATAATCGTTACTTTCGCATCTTTTTCCAGAGACCGCTTCTTTACCACCTCCCATTCACCCGCTTTGGGTGTCCACTTTCGCCCGCTTGAGACAAAATTCATCCCTGCCTTACCGTCCTGAAACTCGATTACTATGAGCCAGGTGTCCGACCTGGGAACGGTCTCTTCCCAGCTAAACACAGGGGGCACAATTTCCGGAGGGAAAAGTGTATTGTCAAACGGATAGAGAATCTTCAGGTCACCATATCCGGCCTGATGTTGATAAGCGGCTAAAATGTCTTCTGCGCGGGGTCCGGATTTTCGCGCTGTGATTAATACGACTATCGCACCAATGACACACGCTACGATGATGCCCACGACCGGATAGATTCGCGATTCACGCACGGGTCTTGGCCTTTGAATAATCTGTCTGCTACTATTCTGCCTGCTCTGGCTGCTGCGTATTCCGTTTCGCAGCCGCGAGAGTAAATCACATGCTGACGATCTTCTGGTTCACTTTGTCAGCTATATTATTGAACCCCATCTGCAAAATTGTACTGAGCGGCAGTGGTTGTGGCAACACGCATTCGAGTGTTCACTTTGAGCTCCTCATCGGTGGACGTGGCCTACGTTTCTATGGATTATCCCGTTCTATCAAGTTCTGTTGTGGCGATTCGGCATTGTAGACTCTTGCATCCTTTGCCAAGTTGAGGGAAAATACGCACGTGGTCCGTAGAAGGAATCCACCGTTGAGTATTTCTTAGAACCTGTTCTTTTTAGTTCTGTTCTCGTTTCGGGAGCGGCGCTGTGACCAAAACAATCTATAAAGCCATGCTGTTTGTGATCCTGGCGTGCATCTGGCAGACTGCTCTTCTTGGTGAGACTTCCTCCGCCGGCCAGACCAGCCGTATCCACTGCGTCACCGATATTTCGCACGAGTTCACTTTCTACTTTGATGGGCGATTCGGCAGGAACTACGTGACGCCGAACGGGATAGACGTTCGCAACTGGGGCACACTGCACAAGTACGACTTCAGCAACGCCAACCTTCTTATCCTCCAGTCGTCCGCGTCCCCATGTCCCTACTTGCCGGAAGATGTCAACGCAGTGTGGAAATTCCTGTCCGAAGGTGGCGGTGTCGTTGCTTTGGGAGACTATGCCCTTTTTCGCAACGAAGAGCAATACAGGCTGAATGCGCTGGTCAGGCGTTTTGGTGCTGAGTTTGTCGACGAATCTGCCCGCAAACCTTTGATGGGATGCTCGATTCTTGAGCAGGAGCGTATCGACAGCTATTCCGGCAAGGTCATAAAACTTGAACAACCATCCGATTGGGAAGTCCTGGTCAAAGATGCCAAGGCTCGTACCGTGATGGCTCGACGTCGTGTCGGCAAGGGATATCTGGTTGTAGCCTCACGGTCCTTATGCGGCCACAAGCCGGATGCCAGCGACCCGATCAACGCCACGTGGTGGAAACCACTGCTCCAACAGATTTCCGCCAACAAGCCTGTGGATCCCAAACACCGCCCGAAGCATCGGATGCCCGAAAACGAAACCCAACGCGCCAGACTTCCCATCCAGTACTCCGACTACATGAGACCCTACGCCGATGCAATTTATGCGGTTTATGACGAGTGCTTTCCCGTCATACAGCAAGTCATGGGTGTTCCACCGGCAGAAGGTATGCTCACGAACCTGATTCTACTGCCGACCGGCGGCGGTGGGTTCTCATCCGGGTCAAGCATCGGCCTGGCGGCATGGTGGGGTGGGTTCCCTCAGAAGAAGTACGGGATGGTTGAACTTATCTCTCATGAATCGACCCATTCCTGGGTGCACCCTTTTA
>CAZPJZ010000457.1:0-3001 GCA_964586995.1 uncultured Pirellulales bacterium
CTATGTACCTGGCGATGAGCGAGCTGATGCGGCAAAATAAGGCCCAGGCAATTACCATCAACTGCCTCGGCGGGTTCTATGGCGGGCATATCAAGGCCTATCCGTGCCTGGGCTTTTTCCAGCTCAACAACGACGGCTACGTCGGGGCGTGCGAATCGGACCTGACCTCCACTATCACGATGCTGCTGATGACTTATCTGGTAGGTCGGCCCGGCTACATTTCCGATCCGGTTGTCGATACGGCCAAGAACCAGATTATTTACGCCCACTGTGTCGCGCCCAACAAAGTGTACGGTCCCGATGGCCCAAGTAATCCTTACCATATTCGAGATCACTCGGAGGACCGCAAAGGCGCAGCCGTCCGCTCGCTGATGCCGCTCGGCCAGATGACCACCACGCTCGAATTTAATCCGGATAAACGTCAGGTGATAATCCACCAAGGCAAATCCGTGGCCAATGTCGATGAGGACAAGGCCTGCCGAACCAAGCTGGCAGCCGAGGTGGTCGGCGACATGGATAAGCTGCTGAGCTACTGGGACACGTGGGGCTGGCACCGTGTTACCTTCTATGGCGACCTGAAAAAGCCCGTCGAGGACATGGCCGGGTTGCTCGGCTTCGAGGTGATAAAGGAGGCGTGAGGGCTGTGTGGATGTTCCGCGCCGGCTGGCGTGCTCCCTATCTTCGGGGCTCTGGGCGTGTCCGCAGAGAAAAACCGAGCAAGCGCCTTTGCGGTCACTTGCTCGGGTGAAATTCCAACATCAAGGTTCCCGCGAATTGGTCTACGGTCTTCTGACCATTCGCTGGGCTTTGCGCAGACGCCGGCGCTCTCTCTCCGAAGGTTTTTCGTAGTAGGCAATTCGCTTCATATCTCTAATCAAACCTTCTTTCTCGCACAGCTTCTTGAAGCGTTTTATCATTTGCTGCACTGACTCGCCGGACCGCGCTTTGACTTTTAGCACAAAAAGCCTCCTTATCGCGTTAATCAAATGAAAGTCCCTGCACAGCGGGAAACTCTCTGTTAGTTCGTCCAAAATTACAGCCGTGTCAATCTACCCTAAGCGATGTTCTCTTTCAAGTCAAAAAAATCTCCCACGCCGGTTTTTTGGCCTTGCAGCAAAGGGGCATATCTGGCAGGCAATACCATTGTTTGGCAAGCAGGGATGGGGCGGATGCTCAGCCCTATTGAGTTGTCCGGACAAATATGTTAAAATAGCTGCGATATTTTGGAGGTGTCTTGTAGTTGGAAAAACTTCGCGAGACTCTTAGAGTCAGAAAAGAGCGAGCGATACTCGTAGCGGCGGTTCTGGGCCGTGACGGAGACGATCTGATTGAGCTGACGGCTCTGGCCGAAAGTGCCGGGGCCGTCGTCGTGGACCGGTTCCAGCAGAAAATCCGCAGCATTAATCCATCCACGTATATCGGCGGAGGCAAGGCCGACCAGCTCGCGCAGCGAGTCAAACGGTTCAAGGCCGATGTCGTAGTATTTGACAACGACCTTTCGCCGGCCCAGATTCGTGAGCTTGAAGACATTATCCGAGTTAAGGTTCTGGACCGAAGCGAGCTGATTCTGGACATTTTTGCCACGCGGGCAAAGACCAAGCAGGCCAAGCTGCAGGTCGAATTAGCCCAGCTTGAATACACCTATCCCAGGCTGACCCAGATGTGGTCGCACCTGGACACCTTGGCGGGGGCGGGTGGAGCCACGGCGGCGGGCACAGTCGGCGCGATCGGCACCCGCGGACCGGGCGAGCAGCAGCTTGAAATCGACCGCCGATTGGTCAAGAAGCGAATCGTCGAGCTTAGACATGAGCTGGCCAATATCGACCGACGCCGCGTCCGCGAGATAACCGGACGCAAAGGCCTTTACAAAATCTGCATCGTGGGCTATACCAACGCCGGCAAAAGTACGCTGCTCAACGCCCTGACCGACGCGGGCGTCGTGGTCGAGGACAGGCTCTTTGCCACGCTGGACACGCGAACGAAAAGGTGGTCGCCGGCCCGCGGCGCCGAAGTGCTCGTCAGTGACACCGTCGGGTTTGTCAAAGATTTGCCTCATCAACTGGTCGCTTCTTTTAAGGCCACGCTGGAAGAGACGGTCAACGCTGATTTGCTCTTGCATATTATTGATGTTTCCAATCCGGACGTCCTGAAGCAGATCGAGTCGGTAAATGTGGTTTTGGACGAGATCGGCTGCGGCGATAAGCCGATTTTGATGGTCTTCAATAAGGTCGATAGCCTCAAGAGCCTTGCCCAACTGGAGATGCTGCAGACGGTCTTTGCCGATGCGGTTGCCGTTTCAGCCAAGACCGGCTTCGGCCTGGATAAGCTCGCCGAAAAAGTCACCGAAAAATACAAAGGCGCCGAGGTTTTAGTGCGGGTCGCGTCCAGCCAATCGAACGGCAAAATTCAGAGCTTCCTGCGTGCCCACAGCCAGATTGTAGATGAGCACTATCTTGATAGTTTGGTCGTGATTGACGCTCGGCTCGGCCAGAACCAGTTGGCGGACCTGAAAAAGCTTCGTCCCGACCAGCTCGACATCATCGAAAGCTGACACAAAGTAGGGATGGTAAGTGGGCCGGCATGTATGATACAAAAAGTCTGGCGGCGGATATTTCTAAGTAATATAATAGTCTTGGGCTGAGGTTTTTCTGGCTTGCGGTTAAGGCGTCTCCTTTCTTTGCGCAAGCCTTTTTCCTCAGCCCTTTATTGCTATGTGGCGGCGATGGGGTGGATCTTCCGCTATTTGGCTGGCATTGGCGGTGCTGTGTTACTGTGCAGATGCAGAACGCTGTAAAAGCCCCCGGCATTAGTACAGGTGAAAGGGCGCGCCCTTACTGTCGGTGCCCGGCCAGTTTATTTTGAATTCGCCGGTCTCCTTTTTGTACAGCCAGCCGCTGGAGGTGCCGTCAGCCGCGGCCTCGAAGGTGGTCCCCTCGGCGACATAAATAATATTCGACAGCTTGTTGAAGGGATTCTCAGGTACGGCCCTTAAATAAGGCCC
>CAZPJZ010000458.1:0-2983 GCA_964586995.1 uncultured Pirellulales bacterium
GAGAAAACGGAAGAGGCGGCGGCCTGTCCTGCTCCTATGAAAGCGCAACGAATCTTATCAACAGTATCCTCTGGGGCAACACCGCAACTATCGGCAAACAGGCTGCAATTGGCAGCGTGAACGAACCTGTCTATCTGCAAAGACCTGCCAGCCTTACCGTGTCGTATTGCGATATCCAGGGCGGGCGCAGCCCGCAAGCGATCTACATTGAGCCGGGCCGCACCCTGAACTGGCTCGCCGGCAACATCGACGCTGACCCCATCTTCACCGGGCCTTATTATCTCAGTCAGACGGCGGCGGGCCAGGGCGCAAACAGCCCGTGTGTCGACGCGGGCAGTGATTCGGCGGTGAAACTTGGCCTGGATAAATTTACCACAAGGACCGACGCCGTGCCCGATCAGGCAATAGCCGACATAGGTTTACACTACCCTGTGGCTGAGCGGTACAAGCTAACCGTGATTGTTGTTGGCCAAGAGCACGGCAGCGTTGATCCCAACGGCGGACTCTTCGGCAAATTCGCGGTCGTTCCGCTCACGGCAACGGTGGACCCCGGCTATCGTGTCAGATGGTCGGGCACTGATGATGACTCCTCCGCTGCTCTGAGCAATACGGTTACAATGTATTCGGACACGACCGTCACCGTCACAATCGAGAAGCCCAAGACCATCTACGTGCCCGGTGACTACCCGCTAATCCAGCAAGCGGTTGATGCCGCAAGCGATGGAGATGTCGTTGTCATCAATAGAGGCCGGTACATGGGCGGTGATATCAGAATCATGGGTAAGGCGATTACATTGACCGGCACCAATCCTGATGACCCGTGTGCCGTGGCTGATACCATCATCGACTGCAGCGGCTACATCACCCGCGGCGTATATTTCTCCCGCGATTGTGGTCCCGGTACGGTTCTGAACGGCCTGACCATCGCCAACTGCACCCGGGTGACGCTGGCCATGCCAACGCCGTCGGCTGCCGGTGCTGATGGTTCTGATGGGCTGAATATCCTGGGCGGCGGAATATACGTTGAATCCGGTGCCAGTCCCACCATCGTCAATTGCCTCATTACCAACTGCCAGATAACCGCTGGTGACGCCGCCGATGGAGCGGGCGGCGGGGACGATGCGGCTGACCCGCAGGTCAACATATTGAGGGCGCACTTCGATCGCACCGAGGTTCGCAATGGTGGTTACGGCGGTAACGGCGGCAACGCCTTCGGTGGCGGTATTTACTGCGGCCCATACAGCAGCCCCACTATTCGCAACTGCACAATCACGGGTTGTACGGTTACCGGTGCGGATGCGGGCAACGGCGGCGCGGGATTCAGCTCTAATCCTAACGCCAACGACCCGAACGGTGGCGATGGTGGCCACGCCGGCTACGGAGGCGGCGCGTACGGCGGCGGAATCTATTTTGGCTACGCCAGTACGCCCACTATGATCGACTGCATAATATCTAATTGTTTGGCTGTGGGTGGCAGCGGCGGCAACGGCGGCAACGGCGGCAGTGCTGTTGCGAACGACAACGCCGCGTATGGCGGCTACGGCGGCTACGGCGGTCACGGCGGCCGGGCAGCCGGCGCCGGCATATACTTCGCCAGCAGGGTCAAGGCCAACATTTCCAATTGCCAAATAATCAACGGCTCAGCCACCGCTGGAAACGCAGGCAATGGAGGCGACTTCGGAAGTGCCAGCGCAAATCCCAGCCTGGCCGGTTTTGGCGGCGGGTTCTTGGGCGACTACTGGCGAAATAGTGCGTTCGGCGGTGGCGTGTACTGTGGCTCGAACAGTCAAGTCACCTTCGAGAAATGCACGTTTAACGGCAACAGCATTACCGGCGGTATGAGCGGTATCGGCGGGACGCCGCCCTCCGGTACGGGACCGGACCCGCAGATCAGCTATTTGATACCCACCTATGGGGCAGGTGTATTCTGTGACGTTGGGTCATTGCCGGTCTTCCGCGGCTGTAACCTGTTCGGCAACACCGCTGCTGACGTCAACGACCCGACCGACCCCAACCAGCCGGCTTATCGTTTGACTCCTTATATCAGTCATGGCGGCGGAATCTGCTATGTTGAAACCGGCGATGCCAGAGTCGAAGACTGCAACTTCACCGGCAATTATGCAGCGCTTGGCGGCGGCATGTACTGGAGTGACACGAACTCCGCCATCGCCGACTCGAATTTCGCCAACAACTCGGCGTTCAAAGGCGGCGCGATTTATTGTACGGGCAGCGAGGCTTCGACCATCAGCCGGTCCAGGTTCACCGCCAACCAGGCCAGCCAGCCCGGCGGCGAAGGCGGCGCTATATATTGTGCATCAACACCAGCACTAATTGTGGATTGTCAAATCGGGTCCAACGTGGCCGCTACATCAGGTGGTGGTGCATACCTGTCCGGCGGCCAGACCGGGCCCATCAAGCTGACGAACTGTCTTGTCACCGGCAACTCAGCGGGCAAGGACGGGGGCGGCCTGTCCTGTAATTGGCACGCCGAGCTGTTGATCTCAAATTGCACCATCGCCGATAACAGGATTACCGGAGCCTATGGTCTGGGCGGCGGCTTGTTCTGCTCGTACGGAAGTTATAGCAGTATCGTTGATAGCATTATCTGGGGCAACGTCAGTACCTATGACGGCTCCCAGATCGGCGTTGGCAGCGGCAATCCGGCGCAGCCGATGCCCTCTACGGTAAACGTTTCATACAGTGACATTGAGCCTGACCCCAATTATGTCGGGCAGGGGTACACGGCCCTCGATCTTGTCTTCTGCATAGATTCCACCGGCAGCATGTACGCTGATATTGACGCCGTCAAGGCATCGGCGGTGCAGATTGTCAATATGATCGCAGCTTCCATGCCCGACTTCAGAATCGCAGTGGTGGACTATCGCGACTTCAATGAAGTACCTTACGGTGATCCTAATGTTGATTATCCCTATAACGATGTTTTGACCTTCTCCACAAACCCCCCTGCCATTGTGGCGGCGAT
>CAZPJZ010000459.1:0-2981 GCA_964586995.1 uncultured Pirellulales bacterium
ACTTTTCTATCAACCTGAACGTTGTCTGGAGCACTTCAACTGAAGACATCCCTTTTGCTTGTTGCAGAACTCAAGAAGCTTCTAAGTATAGGCTGACAATGTGAGTTTCCTCATGAGCATCAGAGTTTGTGGTTAAGAGAAGTGGAGAGTATGTTTGTAATGAAAACAATCCAGCAACAATTCGGGCTAAGCACGAAAACTCGCTGCCAGATGGTCGATATCACGAGCCAGGTTGATGCAGTTGTGCGTCAATCAGGCATTAACGATGGCGATGTAATAGTCTATTGTCCTCATACGACCGCCGCGATCACCATAAACGAGAATGCCGACCCTTCCGTTGCTCACGATATACTTTTAGCTCTGGATGAGTTAGTGCCGCGACACCGAGCAGGCTACCGGCACAGCGAGGGCAATTCCGATGCCCACTGCAAGAGCACTTTGGTCGGTTGCAGCAAACAAATCTTGATAAAGGATGGAAGAGTTGACCTCGGGACCTGGCAAGGCATTTTCTTTTGCGAATTCGACGGTCCACGCAGCCGGCAGGTAATCGTCCAGGTGCGAGGGCAGTGAGTTATTACTGTGCAGTCTTTCTTCCCGGGCTAGGCTGATTATGGAAAATAGACCTCGCAAAGCAGTCTCCGCCAATGTTCTTCTGCTCGGTATCGTGAGTTTCCTGAACGACTTGAGCAGCGAGATGATAATGCCGATTCTGCCGATGTTTCTTGCATCGCTGGGCGGCACGGGTGAGGTCATCGGCCTTGTCGGCGGATTCAGGGACAGCATCTCGAACGTTCTGAAGGTCGTTTGCGGCTACTGGTCGGACAAAACGGGCAAGCGCAAGATATTTATCTATTCGGGATACTTTATATCAACGGTTTTCAAGGTTTTGCTGGCCGTTTCTAAAATTTGGCAAAGTGCCGTCGTTTTCTCAGCTTTGGAGAGGGTAGGCAAGGGACTTAGAACCGCTGCCAGAGACGCGATAATAGCTGAGTCGACCACGACCCAAAGGGGTAAGGGTTTCGGCATTCACAGGTCGCTCGACACGATAGGTGCGCTTCTGGGAGCAGTTGTGGCCTTTGCCCTATTTTGGTTTCTTAAGCTCGGATTCAAGCACATCATATTCACCGCCGGCGTAATCGGCTTTGCTGCTCTGGCGCCTTTGTTGTTCGTCAAGGAAAGTCCCGTTCAGCCACAGAACATAACGCTGAAGCTCGGCATAAAGAATTTGCCGCGTTCGCTTCGGCTGTTCATTTTGATCTCGAGCATCTTTGCTCTGGGCAACTTCAGCTATATGTTCTTTGTTATGAAGGCCCAGGGATTTTTTCCCGGAAGACTGTCGGTGGCTGCCCCGATCCTTTTGTATGTGCTTTTCAATGTCGTCTACAGCGCATTAGCTGTGCCTGCCGGTTCTATCTCGGACAGGATCGGCAGAGAGAAAGTCATCATATTCGGTTATCTGTGCTTTTCTGTTACGGCGTTTGGTTTTGCTTTCTTCAGCTCGCTGCCGGGGTTTATTGTTCTGTTCGCCCTGTATGGGGTCGTATACGCCGCGATAGACGGCAACCAGCGGGCCTACGTGGCCGATTTGGCCCGTGAACATTTGAAGGCTACCGCTCTGGGGACATTTCACACGGTCACCGGCCTGGCAGCGCTGCCGGGCGGCCTGCTGGCGGGATACCTGTGGCAGAGGGTGGCTCCATCGGCGACTTTCCTCTATGGGGGCGCGTTGGGACTACTCTCAGTTGTGTTGTTCATTGCTTTCAGAGGTCGTTTTATGCCGGTAAGCCCTGCGGCGGACGAAGCTTCCTGACGAGCGCTGTGCAGCCGCAGCAGCCTGCTGCTTTGCCGCACCGCTGTGCTATGTCCCGCTTGTCGCCGCGCGAAAAAAATGGCGAGGTGGTGGGACCGGCTGGGGGGGAGACCGGTGGACCACGCTGCCTCGCCGAGGTCCTTACGCTGCCGGATGCAGCGTTGTTTCGCTACGTCCAACAGTAGGCCGAACAAATAATCCTTGGAAAAATATTTGTCAAACAAAAATTAGAAAAACGAGAGGTTTTTCGGGACCTCCTCCACCCTTATCAAATCATGCCATTAGTATACACGCTGGACAAGCGAAATGCAAGCCAAAATTTCCCTTTTTGGACTTGCTCGGCGGGCAGAGCGGTCCCGCCTGGCCATAAGGCCAAGTGACACTGACACTTGTACTCCGTCTTGCACGGGGGACTATCTTCCCGGCAGTCAGCATTTTCGCGAGTTTTTTCGATGGCAGGCTCGGCAGCGGCATTCGCCGACCCGGACCGCCGCTGCCATGCGCGCGTGGCAGTTTCGGGAGCGGACCCCGTTCTGCACAGCCGGAGGCTTCAGTTGGACGGACGCGAAAGACACGGTGGAATTTTTGCTTGTTTGCCGCTGCAAACTCCAATAGACTAATACGTCGGGAATTTGTCGCCGGCTTTGGCAGCGTGTTTGTCCGGCCTTATTCTTAGGCATATTTCTTATGACCAAGACCTCTGAGAGAATAAAGCGAGTTCAGGACACCATTAATTCCACCTGTGTCCGTGTCGGCAGGGATCCCAGCCAGATAAAGCTGGTGGTCGTCACGAAGTCTGCCACGCTCGAGGCCATAAAGGAAGTCATTCAGTTGGGTTTTACCGATCTTGGCGAGAACCGTGTCCAGCAGCTCAAGCGTGTTTCGGCTCAACTGGCCGAGGTCTCGCAGCAGGATGGTGATTCAGAGGTGGCGGCAAAAGTCCGCTGGCATATGGTCGGCCATTTGCAGCGGAACAAAGTTCGCCAGGTCTTGCCCATCGCCTCTCTGATACACTCGGTGGACACCCTTCGCCTGGCCGAGGAGATAAATTCCGCAGCGGCAAAGCTGAATTTGTGCCCGCAAGTGCTCCTGCAGGTAAACACATCCAATGAGCCGCAAAAATACGGTGTCCCCGTGGGGGCGGCAACACATTTAGCTGAGCAGATTGAGA
>CAZPJZ010000460.1:0-2975 GCA_964586995.1 uncultured Pirellulales bacterium
TCCCGGCCTCGGAGGCCATAGTCTACGATAAGTACGACCCCTCCATCGCCACCGTGCCCACGGTCACACCCTTCTACCCTTACACCGTCCGAGATGGCGACGACGGGGCAGCGGATGGCAGGGTCTCTATATCCTATGGCCCCAGCCCCCTCTATGTGGAGGTGAGTCTATGACCCCGGGGACGGAAGATCGCCAAGGGAACCCGGGGCGGAAACTCTCATGGGGGCCATCGGCCCTCTTTTGGGCCCTCTTCCTCCTCTCGGTTATGGCGGCGGGGATCGGGCTTGGGCTAAAGCTTTCAGACTTCCCAGTACGCCAATTGAAGGGGGATGGCCCCGTCGGCGAGATCTGGGGCCCCAGAGAGGTGGGGCAGAGCTTCCTGGGCCGATACGCGGGGTTGCATCGCATTGACGTTCTTATGGCCACTTATGCGCGCCGGAACTCTCACGATCTCCACTTCTACCTGATGAGTGGGCCCGAGCCGGGCATTGAACTCTTTCAGCGCTCCTTCAACGCTGGGGAGGTGCAAAATAACGCTTATCGCTCCTTCCATTTCCCTCCCCTTGAGGGGTCGAGAGGCGAGAGGTTCTTCTTCTCCTTCCGCTCGCCTGATTCATCTCCCGGAGACGCCATCACCGCTTGGTCCACCACCACCGACTCGTATCCTCAAGGCTCTCTATACATTGGCGGCACACCAGCCGAGGGCGACCTAACTTTCGCCGCTTTCTACAAAGGCCGTCCTTTGGAGGTGATAGTTTCCCTCTATCAAGGCCTAGGGGAAAAAAAGCCAGCCCTTTGGAGCAATGAAAGCTTTTCGCTTCTCACCCTTGCCTACTTGGTATCCTTCTGCCTCTTTGGTTACTGGCTAGGCCAAGCCCTGGTAGGCAAGAGGAGAGCAGATAGAAGCGGCTCAGATGAACGAGACGCGAGGACAGCTGCGGTCACGCCCCAGCGAACCGCTTAATCGGCTATTCTCTCGGCCTCTCCTGGATTAGCGCTTATTCTTACGGTAACGGGTCGGATATCCTTCGACCAACACCCTTCTTTCGGTCTTCTCTGATACCCTCTGATCTCCTTTCACCCTCCTTCCACAGCGAGGTCGGGATCAACCGCGAAGAGACTACAGCACTTGTTGAAGGTGCTTGACCGATCCCGCGCCCCGGTACAGCCGCGATGTACTTCCCCTCATTGCTCAGCCCGCTAGAATTACCTCTCGTCTGCCGTCCATCTCTTCACCGTCATTGGTAGAGCCTCCTTTACCTATTATCTCGAGAAACCTCATACTTGATCACCGCCTCTGAGTAAGTAGAGCGGAGGCAGTTTCCCATTGCCTCAGCCTCGAGGACTTGCCTTGTAGGTCAAATTTTGCTATGTTATAGCCATCCCCACCTAAAGGGGACCCATCTGAATCGAGGAGTATCTTCAATTCAACTTAGTTGGGCTGAGAGGCCAGAGTGTCTGCTAGGATCAGGGAGCTGATAGAATATCGAGATTTAGTTAGAAATCTGGTTATCCGGGATCTCAAAGTCCGATATAAGAACTCCTTCTTGGGCTTTCTCTGGTCCTTGTTGAACCCTCTGGCCATGATGGTGGTCTTTACAGTCGTCTTCACTATCATGCTACCGAACAGCGCTGTAGAGCGATTCCCGGTCTTTGTCTTGTGCGCCCTTCTCCCTTGGAACTTCTTCTCCAGCAGTGTAATGACCTCCATCCACAGCATCGTAGGGAATGCGCATTTGATTAAGAAGGTGTACTTCCCCCGCGAGGTACTCCCTCTCTCCACAGTACTTGCTAACCTGGTCAATTTCTTATTGGCCCTGATCGTCCTTTTTGCTATGATGTTCGCCTTGCGAACCCCTTTGACCCAGTGGGCTTTACTACTGCCGGCGATAATCTTCATCCAGCTGATCTTCACCCTGGGCTTGGCTTTCTTTCTCTCCACGGTCAACGTTTTCTATCGGGACACGCCCATGATCATGGATGTGGCTATGTTGGCATGGTTCTTTCTAACCCCGGTCTTTTACCCCATCACGATATTGCCTCACTACCGGATTGTATTCGGACTAGCCCTAGACATTCAGCGCTTGGCCTATATCTTGAACCCCATGGCCTCCCTCATCGCCTCCTATAGGGTTATCCTCTATAACGGGGCGCCTCCCGCCCTAGACTTCCTATTTCGGACCTTGGTGACAGCGCTTGCCTTCCTAGTTGGTGGGTATCTGGTTTTCCTTCGTTATAGTAGGGTCTTTGCTGAGGAACTGTGATGGACGTGGCGGTCAAGTTCGAGAATGTCTCCAAGCGGTTCATCCTTCACCCTCAACGGCCCCGCTCCCTTCAAGAGATGGTGATCCAAACTCTCAAGGGCAACAGAAGTTCGAAGCAGGAGTTGTGGGCCCTAAAAGATCTCACCTTTGAGGTGCAAGAGGGAGAGACCCTGGGGATCGTGGGGCCCAATGGCGCGGGGAAGAGCACACTCCTTAAGTTGATGGCGCGCATTCTGGATGCGACCTCCGGGCGGATGACCGTCAACGGAAAAGTCGCCGCCCTTTTGGAGTTGGGCACCGGGTTCCACCCGGACCTCACCGGTCGGGAGAACATATTCCTCAACGGCTCTCTTCTAGGGTTGAGCCGAAGGGATATGCTCAACAAGTTCGATGAAATCGTCGAATTCGCCGAGTTGGAGCAGTTCATAGATGTCCCGGTCAAACACTATTCCTCCGGTATGTTGATACGTCTAGGTTTCTCTATTGCCACCAATGTAGACCCCGATATTTTGTTGATAGACGAGGTATTGGCCGTGGGGGATCAACATTTTCAAACCAAGTGTTTGGCCAGAATGGAGGAAATCAAAGAGAGGGAGACAACGATCATCTTCGTCTCCCATAGTTTGGAGACCGTACGAGAGTTATGTAACAAGGCGATCTGGCTCGACAGAGGGGTCTCGAGGGCTACAGGGGCTTCAGAGAGAGTGACCG
>CAZPJZ010000461.1:0-2971 GCA_964586995.1 uncultured Pirellulales bacterium
GCCCTGCCGGGATGAACATTCCCTTGATGATGCGCCAGATCGCCGCCGGCGACCTTCGCGGCGCAATTGCCACCGTCAAGAAAGATATTGCCCTGCCCGCCGTGCTCGGCCGGATTTGTCCGGCGCCTTGCGAACGAGCGTGCAGGCGGGCACAATTCGACGAGGCCGTCTCGATCTGCCTTTTGAAACGATATGTAGCCGACGTGGACCTGGATCAGCCACGGACATTTTCGATTTCCGATTTCGGATTGCCAATTGAAAATCGTAAAGCGAAAATCCAAAATCGAAAATCTCTTGATCGGCGAGTCGCCATCGTTGGGGCTGGACCGGCGGGATTAGCTGCTGGCTACTACCTGCAGCAGCAGGGATATGACTGCACAATTTTTGACCAGCACGAAGAACCGGGCGGGGCGCTGCGGTATGCAGTTCCGCCTGAGAAGCTCCCCAGGCATGTTTTGGACAAAGAAATCAGTGTGATTGAGAGATTGGGCGTGAAATTCCAGGGCCAAACACGCGTAGGCCAAGCATTTTTGCTAAGCGAGTTGCAGCGGGACTTTGACGCGATCTTTATAGCAGTCGGACAGTTGCAGCCGGGTGAGGCTCAACGTTTGGGTCTGGAGATGGGCACGCAGGGTATCGCGATTGATGGCGGGACTTATCAGACATCCCTGCCAGGCGTATTTGCAGGCGGTGATGCAGTGCGGGCCAGAAGGCTCACCGTTCGAGCAGTAGCAGACGGCAAGGAAGCAGCCGCATCCATCAGCCAATACCTATCCGGCCAGGAAGTGACAGGGCCGGGTAAGGCATTTAACGTTCATATCGGCAAACTGAGCGAGCAAGAAATGACACAGTTCGTGGCCGAGGCCGGCAAGGCCGCTCGCGTGCAACCATCAGATAATGACGCAAGGCTTACCGACGAGCAGGCTCGCACTGAGGCTGGACGCTGCCTGCATTGCGACTGCCGAAAGGCGGAGAGTTGCAAACTGAGACAATATGCCCAGCAGTACAAAGCCAGACCGAACCGGTATAAGAGTCAGAGGTCAGAAGTCAGAAGTCAGAAGACAGAGGACAGCGGGCAGAAGGCAGAGAAGCGTCCCGTCTGGTCCGTCGTCGGTCCTCCGTTCTCCATCCTCCGCTATGAGCCTGGCAAATGTATAAAGTGTGGCCTGTGCATAAAGATTGCCGCTCGGGCCGGCGAAAAACTCGGACTAACATTCGTCGGTCGTGGTTTTGATGTTCGCGTCGCGGTGCCCTTTGATGGGCAGCTTGACGATGCTCTCAAAGCTACCGCCCAGCAATGTGCGACGGCCTGCCCGACCGGCGCATTGGCACTGGCAACTGCACACCGAACTCGGGAACCCCGCAATAAATTGCGGGGCTAAATATACTGCTGCCGCCTACATCAGGGTCAGCCAGCCTATGGATAAGTTTGTCAAAATCATCCGTTTGACCGGACTCAAGCGGCAGCCCGGCAGCCAATGAGCCGTCAATCTTCATCCCGGCCAGCTCGATAAGCTCAACCTTTCTATCGAAACATCCTGAAATTTTAGGCAGAACACACAGAATTACAAATCGTAGGTATTACGCCGAAGATTGTAAGCCTGAGTTGCAAACAGGTACATTATAAGCGCAGGACCTTGAACGAGATTGACTTTCGAGATTAGAGAGTGTATAAGCCAGCCCTGAGCTTGCCGAACGGGTCCGGCCGTTGAGATTTGATGTTTTCTTGGAGGTATGTTATGGCGATGCGAAAGGTGATTGGAGGTGTGGTGACAACGCTCGCAGTAGCAATGTGTATAGCCGCTCTGGCCCATGGCGGCAAAGCGGCGGCAGCAGATTGGCCCAACTGGCGAGGACCTGACCACAACGGCGTGTCGAACGAGAGCGGCTGGAGCACAAACTGGCTGCCTGGCGGCCCGAAAGTTCTCTGGAGGGCTTCGCTGGGGACGGGCTTTGCTTCGATGGCTGTAAGCAATGGCCGCGTATACGCAATGGGTAACATCAATAATAACGATATACTCTACTGCTTGGATGCCGACACAGGCAAAGAAATATGGAAGAAATCCTACCCGTGTCCTTTATTTAGCAGAGAACATGAAGGCGGTCCTGCCGCGACGCCCACCGTAGATGGCAACGTGGTTTACACCTTCAGCAAAAACGGTGACGTTGTTTGCTTCCGGACGTCTACCGGCGATATCGTCTGGCATCGAAACATCGTTAAAGAACAGGGCATTAGACATCCGACCTGGCACTTTGCCAGCTCGCCGAGAATCATCGACGGCCTGATTATTCTTAACGCTGGCACTAACGGCTTAGCACTAAACAAGGCAGACGGCAAAGTGGCGTGGCAGACCGGCAAAGACCCGGCATCGTATGCTACCGCCGTAGCTTTCAATCTGGGCGGGCAGAAATGTGCAGCCATAATGACCGCCAATGAGATGGTCGTTGTGACGGTCTCCACCGGGAAAATAATCTTGCGATATCCGTGGAAAACCAGCTACGACATCAACGCTGCCGACCCCATTGTCTCTGGTGATACGATGTTTGTTTGTTCCGGCTATAATAAGGGCTGTGCACTTCTGAAAATCCAGCAGGACGGTGTTACCGAGATTTGGCGCAACAAGAATATGAGCAATCACATTAATAGCTGTGTGTTGTGGGAAGGATATATCTACGGCTTCAACGGACAAGTCGGCGGCGGAGGCAAACTGACGTGTCTTGACCCCAAGACCGGCCAGGTCAAATGGTCGCAGTCGGGCTTGGGCACAGGCTCGCTTATGGTCGCCGATGGTAAGCTGATCGTCCTTAGTGAAAGCGGCAAATTAGTGATTGCAAAAGCTACGCCGGAAAAGTACGAAGAGCTGGCATCAGCACAAATCCTAAAGGGCAAATGCTGGACAATGCCCGTCCTGGCAAACGGCAGAATCTATGCCCGCAACGCAAAAGGCGACCTCGTCTGTCTGGATGTTCG
>CAZPJZ010000462.1:0-2970 GCA_964586995.1 uncultured Pirellulales bacterium
CCTTCCGCAGGACCACCCTGAAAGCTACCATTCGTTTATGTGGAACAACTTCTTCAGCCATATCGACATCCGCAAAGAAAATGTCAATATCCTTAATGGAAATGCGCCGGACCTCGATGTGGAGTGTGCCCGCTACGAAGAAAAAATGAAGCGCGTGGGCGGCGTTAACCTTTTTGTCGGCGGAATCGGGCCGGATGGCCATATCGCGTTCAACGAGCCAGGCTCTTCGCTAACATCGAGGACCCGTGTTATGACGCTGACTTATGACACTATCGTAGCCAACTCGCGATTTTTCGATGGTGACGTGAATAAAGTGCCCAAAACCGCTTTGACGGTAGGCGTGGGAACAGTCATGGATGCCAAAGAGGTGCTGATTATCGTCAATGGGCATAATAAGGCACGCGCACTACGACACGCCATCGAAGAAGGCGTAAATCATATATGGACAGTCAGCGCTCTGCAGATGCACCCACAAGGTATTATTGTCTGCGATGAGCAGGCCACTGTTGAGCTAAAAGTCGGCACAGCGAAGTATTTCAAGGACGTGGAATCAGCCAATCTCGACCCAGCAAGTCTACTAAAATAGCAAGCCTATAAGGCATGAGTACATCAGTATATGCGATAAACAGATGGGCGTCCTTTATCGGCTCCATCAAAGAGGATCAAAACCTCTATCTGCTGCTCTGACTGGCTCAAAACTGTCATAGCCTCGGCTTTACCCGGCGGATTTTCTATCGGGCCGATTCGATGGACTTTTTCGCCTTTGCCGTCCCAACTGTAAACTACGTAGCCTCGATCCTCTCGATAATTTTCGCTCTTTGGGAACTTTTCTGAAGGCTCAGACCCGGAATTGCCGGCGATAATCAGAAAACAAGATTGTGCAGCAACTAACTCCCGTATTCCGTAACCTTCGCCCAGCGAAAGGCCGTGTAGCTTGTAATGGCGGGGCTTCTGGCCTCTGAATACCTGGTCTGCGCCAATCTCGATAACGTAGGCTCTCCCACCAAGATTGGGGCTGCGCAAGCCCACGTACAGTTGCCCGTCTTTGACCGCCAAGCCTTCGATGTTGACACCATTGTGCTGCACCGGCTTCTGAAAGTAGGGACCCAGCACGGCATCGCTTCTGAGGATATCAGAAAGGCTGGCCGTCTGCAGACCGATGGGCAGCCCGGTCCCAGGATCGACCCTTAACTTAAATACCTTGTACCGGTTCTCCTGAAATTCGCCATCCTTCTTGGCCACCCCGTGGGACCCGATTATGTAGTAGCAATCGATTTCCGCCGCGATAGCTTCGATATCGATCTCTTTTCCGGAATCGACAAGCACTACATCTGCGAGAACCTTAAGCCATCTGCCCTGCTTGGACAACTCCACCACCTGCACTTGTCTGCCCTCGTCTGCGCCAAGCAGGCACCGTGTTTCGGATATACACGCTATACCACTCAAGTCCTTGTCTTCAAAAACATCACCCTTGAAGGCGTAGTGGCCCACAAACTCAATATTCCTCCACCTTTGGTAGCTTTGCTGGGAAGGTCTGTTTCTGAATTCCGAGCTGCCCACGTCCGCCCCGGCAAGGCCGCCATACCCCTGCCTTCGCAGGGGCAAGCTTAGCCCCGCGCAAGCAGGGCTCTGGCCGGCGAAACTGGCCATCACAGTGCCAATTGACACTAATAGTAGAATTGTCACTTTGCCCATTTACTTGGTCAACCTGCCTTTGAAGGTGCTCAGATCGTCAGTTTATAAGGATCCCAGTTGCTTGATCAAGTCTTCCCTGCCAATCCGGCGGGCGCTATCCGCCGGCCGAACTGCCGGGAAGGATAGGTTCAGCAGATTTCGGCTTTTTGCCGGGCGGATAGACTATTGTGGCTTTTGCCTTAAGTGATTCGATGTACTTCTTGGCCAGCTCAGACCGCTTCTTCTGTGTCAGCTCGTCTATTATCGTATCTTTGACTTGCTCAAAAGCAGTAACGCTGGCACCTTTGCGGCCGGTTGCTCTTATGATGTGGTATCCATACGTTGTTTCGACAACATCACTAACCTGTCCTACTTTCGAATCGAAGGCCGCTTTCTCAAAAGGCGCCTCCATCTCTCCTCTTGAGAAGAAACCCAGATCACCACCGCTCGCCGCCGAGCGACAGTCTGAGTGAGCCTTCGCTAATTCGGCAAAATCACCTCCGCCTCTAATCTGGTCAAGCAGGTCCTGAGCTCTTGCCTTGGCCCTGGCTTTGGCCTCATTGGGATCGACGTTAGGGTCGGTCGCTCTGGGCTCGATGAGAATATGGCTGGCCCGAACCTGCTCAGGCGTTTCAAACCGTTTTACGTTTTCGGTGTAATACCTTCGGGCGTCCTCTTCGCTGACGCTGATTGGCTTGCCCAATGCAGCCTCTATCAGCTTCCAATAGGCCATTTCTTTGCGCAGCTCATTCTTGTGCTCGTCGAAACTCTGGCCGCAATCCTCTATCGTCTTGGCATACTCCTGCAGCGATAATGGAGGCTTCTGCGCCGCGGCAGTGTCTCTAATGTGGTTAAGCACCTCCTCTTCGGTGACGACTATGTTTGCTTTTTTGACCTGCTCGGCCAGCAAGTGCTCACCAATCAACCTGTCCAGAGCCCACTGTCTGAAATCTTTTTCGTATTGCTCAACGAGCGCACGCGGCAACTGAGATGTTTGGGCGGCTATTTTCTCAAGCTCGGGCTTGACTAATGCTTGCACCCGGCTTTCGGTAATGTCGACCCCGTTCACGGTAACGGCAACACTGTCATCGAGGGAATCGACAGCGCGAGTGGGGGCCACCGAAGGCACATTGGGGTCCGGTTCGGCAGGAGCTTTCCGCCTGCAGGCCGGACCCCAGGCGATAAACAAGAGCACCAGGCACAAGCCATAGAGCAAACAGCGATGCCTCATACCTTCCTGCTGCCGATGCGTGCACCTTAGTATCTGATATTCCATAATTCCGCCCTTTTGGAACT
>CAZPJZ010000463.1:0-2966 GCA_964586995.1 uncultured Pirellulales bacterium
AGCTTTGCCAGCACATAATAATTGAGTCCTTGCGTAGCCCAGTGGTGCATACAGGAATCAAAATCGGTGCCGACACACTTATTGTGAGCTATATGACGGAAGTCTTCGGCAAGCGTATGTACGTAAACGCCAAGTGTCCCTTCGTGCCGGCCCCACAGCAGCGAATTTGGACGCCAGTAAATCATGCTGGCTGCATCCGCCCACGCGTCCCAATCGGCCATCCCCTCACGCCGCACCTGGTCGTCGGCGTAGTGGCCGGGGCTGTGCACAAACCGAATGACGATGTTAGGGTGCAGCTTGTGCCTGACCGGCGGCGCTCGGTAGACGCTATATGCCTGGCCGGTAAATAAGACCTCCGGATAAATCTTTGCCACTTTCTCGGCGATGGCGTTGTAGAAATAGACCATCCGGTCGGTCAGCGACACGTAATCGAATCGGTGGTACCGGCCTGATTTGTGATCGTATGTCCCCAGTTGTGTAGGCCGACCTTCGGGCGGGTCCAGCGCCTTGCACGCAGGGCACATGCAGAATCCCGCCTTTGAACCCCCATCCTGGGTCATCAAAGAAACGCTCTTCTGCCCCGGATTGCGCTCCAACTCCTTGATCTTCTCCTGTGCGATTGCCTCTATAAGAGCAGGATTGGACTTGCACAACCTGGGCCTTTCCCAGCTCGGGTCGAAATAGCGCGAGCCATCCAACTGCATGGCAAACCACTCCGGATGCTCACGCAGGAATTTGAGCCAGGTTTCCGCCGACAGTATTGTGCCGTCCCCCGTCCTTAGACCCAGCGTCCCGCCCATCCGATGCCAGGCCATCCAGTCGCTGCTTTCGGGTTGCGTGCGCGCGGCGTTTTCTCTGGCTTTCAGGAAATCTTCTCTGGCAAATCCGAGCCGATCCAGGCCATCCTGGACGCGGCTGCTGTAGCCGCTCCAGCGGATGTTGCGCTGTTTTAGCTCGGGCGTGAACCGGACATTTATCGAATCAACCGCAATCGTTCTGCGTTTGGGCACGACTTTGCCGCTCTCGCCGGGCCAGAGATACCGGCAGCCCAATTCTTGCTCCAGAAATGTAGTGATTGCATATCGGCTGCCATACGGGTCCGAAGGCGTTGCATCATCAGGTCCCAGCAGCACGAGTGCGTTGCCGACGGTGCGGATTGAAATGCCGCCCGGCCCCAGCCCTTCGCTGTTGACGCCAAGTTTCCTGGCAAGCTCACTTTCGCCTATGAGAATAAATGTTTCAGCAACCGTGTCTGAAGCTGCCTCGATCCGGCCATCCACAACCTTTGCTTGCCCGATTTCGTCTTCCTTCACCGCCTTCAGACGCGCACCGGATATTTGCTGGACGTGCTCTGCTAAAATTTTTGCCCCTTCGGCAGCCGCACGGGAAGGGTTTGCCGGCAGCACAATGACCGCTTCAGGCCGACCCTGCGAAACAACAGTAACCTGTCCCCATGTCGCTTCCGCAGTAATCGCCACCACAGCAGTTAGCAACGCGGTCTTTATCATGTGCTTTCTCAATCTATTTTCCTGCCCGAGGCAAGGTACTTGCCAGACAAGGGTTTGGGGCATCCTACACCGCCTCAGCGCGTTCTCACCTCAACAGGCCACGCTTGAAACGTCATTGGAAATATACTTTCGCGTTCAAAGCCATAATGTTGTACCGTGTTACAAGGATGAGCTTGTCATGTAGGATTGGCGGCGGTACGAGGAAGCAGCTATCTTGATTGTCCGGGCGTTTTGGCAGTGGCTCAAGCAAATACGATTCCGGGTAGACCGTATGCAATTTCATGCCGTTATGCGAGTCATATACACCGATTGAGTCATCTTGATGCAGCAGCAGTATCCTACCTCTATAAAGCTGCATGATCGGGTAATAAGGTTCGTATGAATACCCGCCTGCTGTACGTGATATATCTTTGGCCAGCTCGGCCTTCCACATCAACTCACCCGTTGGCACATCAAAACAGAAAAGCGCATTTTCATGATTGGTTCGGTTATCGCCATAGCTGTCGGAAAGAACATAGACGAGATCTGCCTCTGTATTGACCAGCGGACGATGGTGAACATGGTATCCGTCCAGAAAGACCTCCCAGACGATTTCACCGTTTAGAGCATCGCGGCAGTATATCCGGCCCTGGGCTCTGCCCGGTTCCATCCACTGGTTGGCTTCAATTACATATACGTGTTGAGCATCACTGCTGAAGACGGCTCCTGAACCATACGCGTTGGTCACGTCTTTCCAGAGAATTGTCCCATCGATCAGATTCACTGCGAAGGTCGCCTGCCCGCCGTAGCTACTGCCGCGCGTTTGAGCCACCATCAGCGGCCCCATCGAGATCGGATGGCTCATGACGTACCCCGGCATTTGGCACGTCCAGACGATGTTGTCCTGTTTATCGATACTGATCAGTTCATAGCTGCGGTAGCCGTGAGGAAACACGATGTTATCTTTATAGTGAACGGGTCGAATACGATAGTCCATCGGCTGCTGAATCGTCCGTACCGGGCTTTTCAGCAACGTATCGTACACCAATGTACCGGTGGCAACGTAATAGACCCTTTCGGGTACGTGCGGGTCCTGCAATACGTGAGTTGGCCAGATGTCCGGCAGATTCGTTAGAGGTGGTTCGTGTTGACCAGTCTCAATGTCGACGATCTTAACAACAGTCTTTGGTTGAGAATGCTGGTACCAGATGTGCGACTCGGTATACCACGCCTGCCGGATGGCATTTGAAGGGTCAATCTGGATATGCCATAACGGCTCTGCCAGACAGGCCGGAGCCACGCAGGCAAGAACTGCCGCCACCAATGCGAGCGAGAGGAGTCGAACCTCCACGTCCCAAGGGACACAAGGTCCTAAGCCTTGCGCGTCTGCCAATTCCGCCACGCTCGCTTGTCGTACTCTGTATGTCGTATTTCGTATTTCGTACGTCGATATTCGGTCTTCTGTCATCTGTCTTCTGT
>CAZPJZ010000464.1:0-2958 GCA_964586995.1 uncultured Pirellulales bacterium
AGTTATCTTCTCTAATATACGCTTCTTATACTTTTCGATTTTATCAGGTTCATACGGGATCTGCACTGGGCCATCGTATTCTTCCATATGAACATCAGGCACACTTCGGTCATCAAGATAAACAGATGTAAGTTCTATACCAAAATAATCTCCAGTTACAATATCTTTGACTATATAATCAGGTCCTTCTTTATTAGAAATATTCTTACCAACAATTTCAAACGCCTTGCCATTTTGCAGCTTTTTGTAGTGCTTAATAAATTCGTTTATTTCCCATAGCTCACGATTATTTTTATTTGGCCAATCTTTTGTCATTATACCTTCTCTATGGATTCAGTCATCTTCACTACATCCAGCATTTCAGCGACATCGTGGACACGAACGATTCAGATGCCGTCCGCAAAACCGGCTATCAATCTGTGCCTTCATCGCCTATTATTTGGATGATTTGACGCTTCAGTTCCGGCAGCTTATTTGTGGCAACATCCCAGGCCAAATAGTAATCCACCCCGAAATAACCGTGAATAAGGCGATCCCTCATGCCGGCTACTCTTTTCCACTGTACGTCAGGATGCTTATCCTTAAAATCAGACGGCAACTTCTTTGCCGCCTCCCCAATTATCTCAATACTACGCACAACAGAGCGCTTCAAGGTCTCATCGACAAGAAAGTCCGCTTGTGTAATATCACCAGCAACACCTTCAACATACGCTATCTCATCAAGGATGTGGCGAAGGTACTCAAGTGGACAACGGGACATATTCGACTTCCCTAAGGACATAAGGCTTGATGTACGGACTGATTGAATCCACAGTAACAACCTCTACCCTCCGGTCGAACAATTCTTCAAGCAAGAAACATGTCTCGATAAAATTATCGTAAGTCTTTTTGTCGGGCTCCAGTTCCAGCAAGACATCAATATCGCTTTCTCCAGAATCGTCACCTCTTGCAAAAGACCCAAACAATCCTATAGATTTAACACCTAAAGAGCTTAATTTAGCCTTTGAATCTCGCAGTAACTTAAATATGTCTTCTTTTGTTAAATGATCATCAGTCATATGCTATTGGCTCCCGCGAAGACTCTATATAAGCAACCAGATGACAATATTTTATATTGTATAAACAGCACATCAAGAATAATTATCCATCCCTTTGAGATACTGCTTTTACCACTTTTATCACGTCCAGCATTTCAGCTACGTCGTGGACGCGGACGATAGAAACGCCTGCGGCAGCACATAAAGCAACTGTCGCGGCAGTGCCGAATATTCGCTCGGCTGGGTTTTCTTTGCCGGTTATCTTGCCGATAAAACTCTTTCGGCTTGGCCCGACAAGCACCCGGTAGCCGGTAGCCACAAATCTGTCAATGTTTTTCAAAAGTGTGAGATTATGCTCTACGGTCTTGCCAAAACCAATTCCGGGGTCAACGAAAATCCGCTCGCTCGGTATCCCGGACTTCTCTGCTTGCTTTGCCCGGCTCAGCAGAAACTCCAAAACTTCGCCGACCACGTCATCGTATTTCGGGTCAACTTGCATTGTTTTGGGCATGCCCTTTATGTGCATCAAAACAACCGGCGCCTGCTGCTTTGCCGCCACCTGTGCCATCCGCTGGTCGCTCAAAGCGGTTATATCGTTTATGATTGCTGCCCCTGCGTTCAAAGCGGCTTGAGCAACTTCAACGTTATACGTATCAATGCTCACTGGCACACTCGCCTTTTTGGCGAGCGCTTCGATAACTGGAATTGCCCGCCTTATTTGTTCATCAGCAGGAACGCCCTGTGAGCCAGGCCGCGTGGATTCTGCGCCCACGTCGATTATAGCGGCGCCTTCAGCGACCATGCGTAGACCGTGCTCAATTGCTGCGCGGGCTTCGAAGAATTGGCCGCCGTCACTGAATGAATCCGGCGTGACATTCAACACGCCCATAATAAGACAGCCGGCTGAGAAATCTAATCTGCCCCGCGGCCACTCAACAATATTCTTGTCACTGCTTTCGCTCATCCGCCACCTTGAAACCAATTCCCGCCAGCTTCGCTGCAATAGTTTCGGCCCTGACCGTGTCATTCCCGCGCAAGCTGGAATCCATTTTCTCCGCACCTGCCCCGGCGCTCTCTGTGGCTAATAAGACTGTCGTATTTTGAAATTCCCGCCGGACGGGATAACTCCTGCGCAGGCCATCGAAAAATTCGCCCCTTTTTTCCGCCGATTGGCTGGTAATCTGCCTAAGTCGGTGGTCATCTTCAGTAATTGCATAAACCTTCTGCACGGTGCTGTGCAATACCTCCTGCTCATTACGGTCCTTCGGATTTATGCTCAGTTCGCCGATGATTGGCTCAGGCAAAAAGTCTGGCAGGCCATACTTTGGCTGCAGGCCGAAGTATTGGCAGGCCGCTTCATAAATCATAATCATCCCTGCGATCTTGCCGTCCAGTGAATAGCCGGCGATGTGCGGCGTCGCAATATCGACCATGTCCAGATGCTCCACATCGATATTCGGCTCGTCCTCCCAGACATCGAGCACAACGGCTTTTAGTCGCCGAGCCTTCATGGCTGCTTTCAAGGCTCTGCCGTCAACAACACCTCCACGCGAAGTATTGATAAGGACACTGCCTGGCTTCAAGTCTCTGAAAAACCGCTCATCGGCTAAGTGGAACGTTCTGTCAATTCCGTCAAAGGTCAACGGCGTGTGAAATGTCATGAAATCGCAATCGAAAAGTTCTTCAAGCGGGCGATATTTTGGATCGCCGGTTTGCCTGTGTAAAGGCGGATCGTTGAGTTTGACCTTCATACCTAAAGCGGCGCACTTTTTAGCCACCCTGCTGCCGACGTTGCCCACCCCGACAATACCTATCGATTTACCTTCGAGAGTTATGTTGCGCCTTTGCCCGACTTCCAGCAGTGCAGCAATGACGTATTCGGCTGCGGAGTTTGCATTCGAGCCAGGTGCGGAGGCAAAGC
>CAZPJZ010000465.1:0-2931 GCA_964586995.1 uncultured Pirellulales bacterium
ACGCCGAATTTGGTTTCCTTCTTGCCGGTGGTTGTATATCTGTGCGTCCTGGGGTCCACATCGGGGTTCACTCTCAGTGCTGCTTTCGGTCGCTTGTCTTGCTGCTTTGCCAGGCGGATCAGATTTTGCAGCTCTGCTTCGGACTCCACGTTGAAGTAGCCTATGCCGGCCTCCAGCGCCTCGATGATTTCCTTGTCGGTCTTGCCGACGCCGGCGTAAACAATTTTGGCTGGGTCGCCGCCGGCTTGGAGGACTCGGTAAAGCTCGCCGCCGCTAACGATGTCGAAGCCGCTGCCCCGCTCAGCCATGAACCTCAGGATGTTGATATTGCCGCAAGCCTTGACCGAGTAGCAGACCGTGTTATCGACCTGGCTGTAGGCCCGCTGAATCCGTTGTAGATGCTCCCCAAAGGTGGCCTTGCTGTAAATGTAGACGGGCGTGCCGATCCGGGCGACAATTTCCTCTACCTCTGCGTCTTCTGCAAAAAGCCTGCCGTTCTTGTAGCTGAAATAATCCATCTTTTTCTCTTTCCGCTGTTGGAAATCGAAGTTGGACATACATTATTTGAGCAAACCGCCAGAAGGTTTGCTCAAATAATAGACACGAGTTTTGCCGCGCGGTTCGTAATAGCTCGAAGAGCAAAAAAGCTGCGCATTTTTTGCTCTCCAAAATATGCCCAACTTCGATTTTCCTGGGCCATCATCTGGCCTGCCATCAGCACGGCTGTCACCGAACAGTATAAGAAATCATAGACCAATTGCAAGATAGGCCATAAACACAAATCTATTTCGAATCTCTGACTTTAGTGAGCAGCCCGCCAAAATCTATAGTGCATCGAACCGGCAAGCTGCTTGGCTGACTTGCCGCACTATTTCTTCTTTGCTGTCTTTTTCTTTTTTGCTTTCTTCTTTGTCGATTGTTTATATTGTATGCCGGCGTGACAAGGTGACTGAATATGTAGTGTGCGATGGAGAAACGAAGAATAGCTTTGTTTGGCGGTACGTTCGATCCGATTCATCTCGGTCATACTGGTGTCGCCGCCGAGGCGTGCGAGCATATCGGCGCAGAGAGGATTATTTTTGTTCCGGCCAAGCTCTCTCCGCTGAAGGGTGCTGCTCCCAAGGCTGGGGACGCCGACCGGCTCAAGATGATTGCTATTGCCGTTGCCGACAGCGAGAATTTCCAGCTTAGCGATTACGAGCTGCAAAAGCCGGCGCCGAGCTACACTTTGCAGACCGTGAGGCATTTTCAGGCGGAATTCGGCCCCGACACCGTAATCTGCTGGCTGTTGGGCGCCGACAGCGTTGGCGATCTGCCGTACTGGCATCGAATTACTGAGCTGATAGACGAGTGTGAGCTATGCACAATGTATCGGGCCGGCTGCAAGCCACCGGATTTTTCGAAATTCACAGAAATCTGGGGGCTGCAACGCGTGCAAAAGCTCCAGCGGCACGTGATCCCAACCTCTCTGATTGATATTAGCAGCACGGAGATACGAAATAGACTGGCGGCGGGTCTGGATGTGAACGACATGCTGCATCCGGCAGTCGCTGATTACATCCGCAAACACGGCCTCTACCGCAGTTATGAGCAAAGACCTCAAGGGAAAAACGCTCGCCGAGCTTGAGCAGATAGTCGTGGGTCTGGGCCAGAAGAAATACCTGGCTGACTACATCTTTCATTTCATCCACAATGAGGCTGCCACGGAGATTTCTCAGATTACTCCGCTGAGCAAGGCCTTTCGAGCGCAGCTAACCGACCAGAGCTACCATATCTCGCAGCTTGCTATCGCGAACAGCCTCACTGACAAAGACGGCACAACTAAGTACGTCTTTACACTGGCTGATGCAAGCCGGATTGAGGCTGTGCTGCTGCTGGATTCACCCCGGGAGATAGAACTGCACAGACGAAATCAACCGATTATGGGGGGAAGTAATATCTCACGGGGTAAAGGGCGTAGGACACTTTGCGTTTCCACTCAGGTGGGCTGTGCGCTTGGCTGCTCGTTCTGCGCCACGGGAAGGCTGGGCTTTCGCCGGAATCTTACCGCCGCCGAAATCGTTGACCAGGTCAACCTCGTCGAGCGTGATGCGTCGTGCGTCGCGCGAGCAAACCGCGCAACACGCAATACGCACGGCGCAGGACGAATTACAAATGTCGTGTACATGGGCATGGGCGAGCCGCTACTGAATTACCGAGCCGTGCTCAAATCTGTTGCTATCCTGAATCATCCAAAGGGAAAGAATATCGGCATCCGGCGTATAACCGTAAGTACCTGTGGCATAGCGCCGGCGATCAGAAAACTGGCTTGCGAAGACCTGCATCCGAAGTTAGCGGTGTCTCTGAACGCGCCGAGCGACGCCCTGCGGATGCAGTTGATGCCCATAAACGCCAAGTATCCAATAGCGGAACTGCTAAAGGTGGTGCGATTCTACCAGGATAGAACCCGCCAGCGAGTCTCCTTCGAGTACGTTATGATAAAAGGGCTGAATGATTCGCCTGCCCATGCCCGGATGCTGGTCAGTTTATTACGTGGACTTATGTGCCACGTGAATCTTATCGAGCACAATCCGCATCCGAGCTGCCAGCTTGTCGGCAGCGGCAGCGAACGCATCAAACAGTTTGCGTCGATTTTGGAGCGGGCCGGCATTGAAACTACCGTGCGCTTCAGGATGGGCCGGGACATACGTGCGGCCTGCGGCCAACTGGGAGCTGACTGGCTGGAGGAGTAAATGAAAATGGGCAGAAAACCAACCAGAGGCGGGCTTTCGATAATTACTGTCGGTTTTTCGCCTGCCTGGGATATTACCTGCTGCGGGTGTAACTTGGATTGGGGCCTGCACAAGTACATCGACGAGCAGACGATTCGGCCTGCCGGAAAGGCGCTCAACGTCTCCAAGGCCCTGGCCTGGATGGGGCGAAGGAATATCG
>CAZPJZ010000466.1:0-2925 GCA_964586995.1 uncultured Pirellulales bacterium
CGACGACAAGCCTTATGGTGGTGGGCCGGGTATGGTGATGATGCCCGGCCCGGTTTTCGCCTGTTTCGAGCACGTCTGCAAGCTCTCGCCGGATAGAGGCCGCGTCATCCTGCTCACGCCGCAGGGACAAAAATTCGACCAGAACAAGGCGGTCGAGCTGAGCAGAGAAAACAGGCTCATTTTGATCTCGGGCAAATACGAGGGTTTCGACGAGCGAATCCGCATTGGGCTGGACGCCGAGCAAATCTCGATTGGTGATTATGTTCTAAGCGGCGGCGAGCTGGCCGCAATGGTCATCATCGACGCGGTGGTCCGATTGCTGCCCGGCGTGCTCGGCGATGAAGATTCGGCCAAAGATGACTCCTTCAGCAACGGGCTTCTGGAATATCCGCAGTACACCAGGCCCGAAGTCTTTCGCGATATGAAGGTTCCTGAGATTCTTCTGAGCGGCGACCACAAGAAAATCGCCGACTGGCGGCGCCGGCAGGCGCTGCAGCGCACCGAAAAATGGCGACCGGATCTGCTGAACGAGCGTGCGAAGCAATGAATATGAGGAATCTGAGGCGGGGCGAAATCTTTTCTCGATGCCGATGGGTGTACGGCAGAACTTTTTCCACTGGCGACCGTACCAACGGCTGAATTGTTGCTACGCTTCTGCCGCGGGGCAAAGATTTTTTTTGGAAAGTATGTTGGCGGTATTGACTTTACCGATGAAGAAGTTAGGATTCAAAAAATTATTGGGCGAAAGGGCTGAGTTCCGGAATTTTTTTCTGGCGCCGCCGAGCCGGGCGACGAGCTTGTTGAAAGAGCTAAAGGCGATTAGTAAGTGGAATCTTTGAAAGACGAAGTTGCAGACCAACGGTGGCGCTGCCGGGTTCATCCGGCAGAGGGTGGCGCCGTGACCACAGGCATCTCTTTATCCTACCGCAAACGCAGATCCGCCGGATGTGAGAATTCACAGGTCCGCCGGCACACCACTTTGGGTGAGGCTGTCAGTATTAGTCTTGAGCGGCCGGGCCGCCATAAGGAGCAGATGAAGACCCCTCCTGTCGGTGTCCCCGCCCGCACAGGCCGGACACCGCCACCCTGAGAGCTGAAAGAGAAAACCAGCGATTGTAAAAAGCAGACCGAGCAGAGTAATACGGATAAGCAACCGAATCGAGACTGCCGAACATTGCAGCTATACACGTATGATCAACCACCGCTGTATTGTAGCATAGGGAGCTGACAGAAGATGAAGACGGAAACGAATCATAAAGCGCCCCAAAAGGGCAAAGGGGCGCTGGGATGTGTTAGGTCGCTGGGGCCTGTTCCCAACCTGGAGGAACACGTGCAGCCCGATTGGTGGCGATCTATTTTCAATTCGATATACCTGAAAACGGATGGCGATGTGATCGACGACCCGCAGGTCACCTCTAAAGAGGTGGACGCATTTTCAAGAATCCTGAAGTTATCGCCGGAAGATAAAATCCTGGATCTGTGCTGCGGACAGGGACGGGTCTCTCTCGAGCTGGCAAGGCGGGGATTCGGCGACATCGAAGGACTGGACCGCTCCCGCTACCTGATAGAAAAGGCCAAAGCTCAGAACAAAAAAGAAGGTCTGAACATCAAGTTCAGAGAGGGAGACGCCAGAAAACTGCCTTATCAGCCGGATACTTTCGACGTGGTGATGATTCTCGGAAATAGTTTCGGCTATTTTGAAACACCACAGGACGACATCAGGGTTCTCAGAGAGGTCTTCAGAGTCCTAAAGCCGTGGGGAAGGGTCCTTGTGGATGTGGCTGACGGGGAGTACTTGAGAAGGCGCTTCCAGCCGAGGTCCTGGGAATGGATAGACAAGAACTATTTCGTCTGCCGGGAACGTTCCCTCTCTTTAGACAAACAGCGTCTGATCTCCAGAGAAGTAGTCACCCACGTGAAGAAAGGCGTCGTTGCCGACCAGTTTTACGCCGAGCGGCTCTATACGCGAAAGAGCATGGAGGAGCTTCTAAAAAGAGCGGCCTTCAGTGATGTTACCGTTGACGGGCAGATGTTCGGAGATTCCCAGCGCAACCAGGATTTGGGAATGATGGAAAGGCGTCTGGTGTTGACGGCGGTTGTCCGAAAAGAATGGACGCCCGTAAAAGGCAGGAAAGAGCTTACAAACAACCTCGTGGTTATTCTGGGCGACCCCACCAAGCCGGACCCGCTGAAACCTTTGCGCGTCTTTGACGATGACGACTTCTACACGATTGATCAGTTGAAGGATGCGTTAAGAGAGCTGAACAAGTATCAGATTACCTACCTGACCAATCACGACAGCTTGTTTAATGACCTGGTAAGGCTGAAGCCCAAAACAGACTTCGTCTTGAACCTGTGCGATGAGGGTTACTGCAACGATGCCAGAAAAGAGCTCCATATCCCATCTCTGCTGGAGATGCTCGGCTGTCCTTATACGGGCGGCGGGCCTCAGTGCCTTGCATTCTGCTATGACAAGTCACTGGTCCGCGGCATTGCGATGGAGATGCAGATTCCGGTGCCCGAGGGGTTCTTTATAAAGCCGGAGGACAATGCCTTCGAGATTCCGTTCGGATTCCCGGTCATCGTAAAGCCCAACTTCGGAGATTCCAGTTTCGGAATAACCCAGCGAAGCGTGGCAAACACGGTCGAAGAGGTGGTCAATGGTATTTCCGAGATAAGGGGGCAGTTCGGCTATGAAAAACCGGTCCTTGTCGAGGAATTCCTGACGGGCAAAGACTTGACGGTAGGCATTATAGGAAACCTGCCTGAGTCCTACATCGTCCTGCCGGTTATCGAAGAAGACTACTCGGCTCTGCCGCCGGAGCTTCCCAGAGTATGCGGCTACGAGGCCAAGTGGCTTCCCGACTCGCCATACTGGAACTGCAGGTCTATTCCTGCCAACCTGCCGGAGGACACCGAGAAATT
>CAZPJZ010000467.1:0-2907 GCA_964586995.1 uncultured Pirellulales bacterium
CCTCGTAATGTTGCCATATCAACTTTGCGCGCGTACAAGGGCTGCTGATTTTCTTTGTAGATGCCGATATTCTCTTCGAAGGTTGCTTTTTCCGGGCTGACATAGAAAACACCGAGCGGCAGCTTCTCAGTCTCAATCGCTTTTGCAAAAGCCCGGTTTCTATCGTGCGGATCGTGAGAATCGTCCAGATAGTACGTGTGTTCCTTGAACCACTGGTACGTATTGAGCTTGTTGTATGTAACGCACGGCTGAAATACGTCAACCAGGGCATATCCTTTGTGCACAATCGCTTTCTTCAGGATCTCTTTGGTCTGCTTTGCATCGCCGCAATAAGCCCTGGCGACAAAACTTGCATCCAGAGCAATCGCCACTGCGAGCGGATTGAACGGCTCTAAAAATACGCCCGCAACCTGCACGGGCGTGCGGAATCCCCGCTGACTCGTCGGTGAGGCCTGTCCCTTGGTCAGGCCATAAACCATATTATTGTGCACAATGTTGGTGATGTCCGGATTCCTACGTATCGTGTGCAAAAAATGGTTGCCGCCCTCGCCGTACATATCGCCGTCGCCGCTTTCGGCGATAACCGTCAGCGAAGGATTAGCGGCTTTTATCGCCGTCGCAGGGGGCAAAGCTCTGCCGTGTAATCCATTGAATACGTTCGTCCTGAAATAATGCGGCGCCTTTGCCGCCTGCCCAATGCCGGAAACTATGACCAGATTTGTCGGCTCAATCTCCAGCTCGGCAAGAGCTTTTTTCAGCGTATTTAGAATCCCGAAATTTCCGCAGCCCGGGCACCAGGCCACGTCGATATCACCCATGTCAAAAACTTCAGCATCCATAGTCGGTAACCCTAATCCGGACGGGCCGGAACCAAACACGTATATGATGAGTTCTCAAAAAATCGAAGTTGGGCATACTTTGAAAAGCAAAATGCGGCAGCCGTTTTGCTTTTCAAACCATCAGGAACCAACATAAAATGTCGGGCACTATTATTTGAGCAAACCCTTGGACGGATTTGCTCAAATAATATATGTCCAACTTCAATTTTTTGACCATCTTGTGTACAATTTCACTGCTAAGGGACTAATCCAGCAAACCTGCCAACTTATCGGCAACTTCTTCGACGGCGAAACTCAGGCCGTTATACTTCAAAATCCTGTCAGCGATGTCAACGCCCGTATAGAGTTTGATCTGCCTGGCTAACTGGCCGGTCGCATTGCCTTCGATAATTACAGTTCTCTCGGCTCTTTCCAGATAAGTTACCGTCTGCTCGGGCAATGGGTGGACCTGCTTGAAATGCAATAGCGCCACATCATGCCGGTCTAAATTGCGCACCGCTTCAGCAACGGCGTGATAGGTTGAGCCCCAACATAGCACTAAGGTTTTGTAACCATCCGGGCCAATCAATTCAGGCTCAATAGTCTCTTTGCTCAGCGAGTGCCCTTTCTTTAGCCGCTTCTCGACCATCCTGACTCTCAAGTCCAGGTCTTCGGTGATGTGGCCCTGCAAATCGTGCTCGTCACTATCGACTACAACCAGTCCTTTGCCGTAACCAGGGACGCCTCGCGGTGAAATGCCGTCGGTCGTCAGCTCATATCTTTGGTAGCCTTGCCCAGTCTTGACTATGTGCCTGTCAACCTTCACGCCCGACAAGTCAAAAGCAGCCACATTGTAATAGGAGTCTATCAGATACTGGTCAGTCAGCACAAAAACCGGCACCTGATACTTGTCAGCCAGATTGAACGCCTTGCTCGTCAGATAGAAGGCGTCCTCCAGCGAGCCGGGGGCCAGAATGATTCTGGGGAATTCGCCGTGTCCGGCGTAAAGGGCCAGCTCCAGGTCCGCCTGCTCGGTCCGCGTAGGCAGGCCAGTCGCCGGGCCGGGCCTCTGGGCCAGATGTACAACGATAGGAATCTCCAGCATTGCCGAGAGGCTCAGCCCCTCTACCATAAGGGCAAAGCCGCCGCCGGAGGTGCTTACCATCGCTCTTGCCCCGGCGTACCAGGCGCCGATAGCCATATTCATTGCGGCTATTTCATCTTCTGCCTGCTCGGCGATGATGCCGAATTTTTTTGCGTGCTGGGCCAGAAAGACAAGCACCGGCGTAGAAGGCGACATTGGATAAGCCGAGATGAAGTTACAGCCGCCCGCTATGGCTCCCAGACCAACTGCTTCGGCGCCGCTCAAAAGAATCTCATCTTTGACTCGACTATCCCGGCTGACCTGCAGGCCAACTTTGCCGGACCCGGCAAGATTGCTGCCAACGTCGTATCCGGCCTTTGCAGCCTCAATATTCTTTGCTATGACATCCGGTGACTTCGTGGAGAAATACTGTTTGATGTACTCATTGATTGACTCTAATTCGATTCCTAACAATCCGGCAACCACTCCAACCGCGACTATGTTGGAATAAATCTTATCGCCAATACCCTTAGCAATCTCAGTGAAAGGAACATCGACAAAGTTGTACCGATTCGGGTCGAAATCATCGCCCAGCGCGGCAGTCTCTGCCAGGATAACGGTATTGGAGGACATTCTCTTGCGAACGTGTGGGATAGCGCCCGCATCGAGAGGTATCAAAATGTCGATCCGGTCGACCAAGGCCCGCACCGGCCCGGACGATACACGTATCGAAGTGGAATTTGCACCGCCCCGGATACGGGACATATATTCCTTCGTGGCGAAAACGTGATAGCCGGATAGTTTCAATAACCGTGTTAAGAGACGCTCCACAGTCTGGATGCCCATGCCGGCCTGACCGCAGAGAACGATAGAAACATCGCTGCGATTTTCGGATGACAGATTTTGCTTCATAAGCCTTACCACCTCTGCAAGGGAACTGAAAACTTAAAGCTAAAAACGTAAAACTATGGAATTCCACAGTTTTACGCTCTTAGTTCCGCGTTT
>CAZPJZ010000468.1:0-2897 GCA_964586995.1 uncultured Pirellulales bacterium
TTCAGTCCAAGCCGGTTGGTCATTGCCAACGTCTCATCCAGATTGAACTTCCGAAGTGTGTACGAGGCCAAACCGAGCTTCAACCGTGCCTTATCGGCTTGCGGCACGCTGCGACCAAAACTGCTTGCCGGACAGCAGGTTGCCGCCCCCACCGAAGCTGCGGCTGCCAGGCCTGCTGCTTGCAAAAACTGCCGGCGTGTCTGGTTTTCATTCATTGCTTTAATCTCCTTCTTGCCAAAGAACGTCTTGTTTCTCCGAAGGATAAAATAAATGCCCACCAAAGACAAGTGAATTTTCGCGTTGTAACAGCCCAACATATTTGATAACATCAACGATTGTATTGGCAGGAGCACATAAACAGAATCGGGCGCTGAAAGGCACCAACATTAGAAACGTGAGCACACAGAATCGCCGGCAGTTTTTGAGAAGCTCGGCAATTGCGTTGGCGGGCATTGCCTTGGCCGGCCCGGCAATTGTCCCGGCGCGGGTCTTGGGCCAGACTGCCCCCAGCAATCGTATTACGATTGGCATGATTGGCATGGGCCGGCAGGCATTCTACTCAAATGTCAAATCTTTCTTGCACGCCCCCGACACGCAGGTAGTCGCAGTCTGCGACGTCGATGCCTGGAGGCTGAACAATGCCCGCGAGGCCGTCGCAAAATACTATGGCAAAGAGCGAGCCGACGGTAAGCTCAAAGGCTGCGCAACCTATACGGACTTCCGCGAGCTTCTTAGCCGCAGTGACATTGACGCGGTTATGATTTCTACGCCGGACCACTGGCACGTTCCGATGGCTATCGCCGCCGCTCAGGCCGGCAAAGACATCTGCTGCGAAAAACCTCTGACGTTGAGCATCGCCGAGGGCCGGGCACTGAGTGACACTGTGCGCAGATATAATCGCGTCTTTCGCACGGACAGCGAATTCCGCTCAATTTCCTGTTTTCAAAAAGCCTGTGAGCTGGTACTGAACGGGCGGATTGGCAAAGTGCACACAATTCGCACGGGCGTGCCTGCCGGGGACGTCGCGGGCACGCCACAACCAGAAATGCCTGTGCCGGAGGAGCTGGACTACGACTCGTGGCTGGGCCCGGCTCCAGTTGCACCATATACCGAGCACCGTGTACACCCACGTCACAGCTACGACCGCCCTGGCTGGATGCGAGTCCAGGACTACTGCGAAGGAATGATTACCAACTGGGGAGCACACCTGAACGACATAGCACAATGGGGCAACGGCACCGAGCGAACCGGTCCGATAGAGGTCGAAGCCGCCGGCGAATGCCCACGCGACGGTTTATGGAACGTGCTGCTCAGCTTTGAAGTGCGGTATAAGTTCGCCAACGGGGTCGAGCTGCTCTATGATATCAGCCGGCCGTACGTGCGGTTTGAAGGCAGCGATGGATGGGTTGAGGCCGACTACAGCACGCGCAGTCTGAAAGCACATCCTGAGTCCATGTTGAAGGCACCAATTGGAGCCAACGAAATCCATTTGCCGCTGAAAGACGAGAAACGTGACTTCATCGATGCAATCAAGACGCGCGGGCAGACGTTGGCCGATGCAGAGGTTGGCCACCGAACTACCTCGCTGTGCCAGTTGGGACACATTGCGATCAAGGTGGGCCGAAAACTGAGGTGGGATCCCGATGCTGAGCGGTTCATCAATGATGACGGCGCAAACCGTCTGCTCAGCCGGCCGATGCGCAGCCCGTGGCGCTTGTAGAATAAGAGGATTCTTTTGTCAAGTGAGGCTAAAGCATGAGTACTAAGAAAATTGCAGGGGCAAGTACACTGAACCGCCGGGAATTCTTGAAAAGCGCTGCCGCTATGGTTGCGCCTGCGGCCTTATTGGGGCCGACAATTGTTCCCAGCACGGTATTTGGGGCCTCGTCTCCCAGTAATCGAATCGCTGCGGGATTTATCGGCGTGGGGCGCATGGGACTTGGTGACATGCGGGAGGTCCTGGGGTTTAAGCAGGCCCAGGTCGTCGCCGTCTGCGACGTGGACGCCAAAAGGGCAAATCATGCCAAACAATTAGTTGAAGCACACTATGGCAGACAAATCTCGGGCCAGGCTTACAAAGGTTGTGCTGCATACAGAGACTTCAGGGAGCTGGTCGAGCGAGGGGACATCGATGTGGTGCTGATTGCCACGCCGGATCATTGGCACGCTCTGCCGGCTGTCGCCGCTGCCAAGGCTGGCAAGGATATCTTTCTGCAGAAACCGTTGACCTTGACGATCCAGGAAGGGCGCGTGCTCAGTGACACTGTCCGCCGATATGGCAGAGTCTTTCAGGTCGGAAGCCAGCAGCGGTCTGAATCGAATTTTCGGTTCGCCTGTGAGTTGGTTCGCAACGGGCGGATTGGCAAGCTGCAAACCGTTAAGGTAGGTTTTGGTACGGACCCGCCTACAGGTTTGGAGCCGCCCATGCCGATACCTGAAAACCTGGACTACGATATGTGGCTGGGCCCGGCGCCCTGGGTAGCATACACCGAAAAGCGGGTGCATCCGCAGAACGACTACGGCCGACCAGGCTGGCTGCGCATCCAGGATTATGGCGCCGGCATGATTACAGGCTGGGGCAGCCACCATAATGACATCGCCCAGTGGGGAATGGGGACAGAATATACCGGCCCTGTTGAAATCCAAGGCCACGCAGAATACCCCAAGGACGGTCTATGGAACGTACACGGCCAATTTCGCATCGAGTACACATACGCCGATGGCGTTAAGGTCATCTGTGCGGACGACAAAAAGAACAAGTCGGGCGTACTCTTTGAGGGCACGGAAGGTTGGGTATATGTTGATCGCGGAAAAATTGACGCTCAGCCCAAATCGCTCCTGACCTCGACCATAGGCCCGGATGAGATTCGCCTATATCAGAGCAACAATCATAAAGG
>CAZPJZ010000469.1:0-2897 GCA_964586995.1 uncultured Pirellulales bacterium
GGGACGGGGTCGCGGGTTCGCACGGCGTGGGAGCCCGACTGATGGGAACATTGGCACCCAATAGTGGAGCACAATATGATAGAAGTCAAGGAGCTTCGGCGTAGTTTCGGCCCAATCGTGGCGGTTGACGGCATCTCGTTCAAAGCCGACAAGGGCGAGGTTCTGGGGCTGATCGGGCCCAACGGGGCGGGCAAAACCACCGCCATGAGGATGCTGGCGTGTTTTATCAGGCCTGATAGCGGCACGGCTTCGGTCAGCGGCTATGATATCCTGCGAAATCCGGTCCAGGTCCGGCGCAGTCTTGGGTATCTGGCGGAGAACTCGCCGGCCTACGGGGAAATGACGGTCGGCGGATTTCTGAACTTTATCTGCGATGTCAGGCAGATTAACGGCAGCCAACGCAAACAGACCCTTGATCGAATTGTCCCGATGTGCTCGATTGATTCGGTCTATCATCAGACCATTGAAACGCTATCGAAGGGATACAAGCGGCGCGTGGGGCTGGCTCAGGCCCTGATTCATGACCCGGATGTGCTCATTCTCGATGAGCCGACCGATGGGCTGGACCCAAATCAAAAGCACGGGGTCAGAACGCTTATAAACCAGATGGCCAAGGACAAGTGTACTATCGTATCCACGCACATTCTTGAAGAAGTAGAGGCGGTGTGCTCGCGAACGATTATTATCTCGGAGGGACGCATACTGGCGGATTCCACGCCGGAGACATTGAAGCAGAGGTATCAGTGCAGTTTAGATGAGGTCTTCCGCAAGGTTACCAAAGGAAAAAGCAGGTAGCCGGTTGGGAGCTGTGGGGTGGGGCTTGCCCCACCATTCTGCCGGTTTCGATATTCGGATTTCGAATTTAAGGAGAGACAGGAGTACAAAATGAGCAGTTTTTGGGCAGTGTTCAAAAGGGAGCTAAAAAGCTATTTCACCACGCCCTTGGCGTACGTTTTTCTGGTTATCTTTCTTTTCTTTTCCGGATATCTGACATTTAAGCAGGGCTTTTTTGAGATGCGGCAGGCCGATATGCGGGCGTTTTTTACGAACCTGCCGCTGCTGTTCATTTTCATGGTGCCCGCCACGGCGATGCGTTTGTGGGCGGAAGAGCGAAAGACCGGCTCCATCGAGCTATTGCTGACCCTGCCGATTACCGTCGTTCAAGCGGTTTTAGGCAAGTTTTTCGCCGCCTGGTTTTTTCTTGCAATCGCGCTGGCGTTGACTTTTCCCATGGTTATCACGGTTTGTTATCTTGGGCAGCCCGACATCGGGCCAATTATCACCGGCTATCTGGGCAGTTGGCTAATGGCGGGGGGATTTCTGGCTATCGGTTGCTTCTTCTCGACCATCAGCAAGAATCAGGTGATAGCCTTCGTTCTGTCGGTTGTAGCCTGTGCGGTCCTGGTTTTTGCCGGTATGCCGACCACGCTGAATTATCTGTCTACGTTTCTGCCTGCCGGCCTGGTGGCCGCGATGGAGAATATGAGTTTTCGGGTCCACTATGAGTCGATCCAGCGGGGGGTGCTGGAGTTTAGAGACCTTTCTTACTTTGTGCTCTTGATTGTCGGCTGGATTGCCGCCAGTACCATTGTTTTAGAGGAAAGAAAGGCGAGCTAACGAACCCGTTAGCACTTGTACGACGGGCGGCTTAAGGAGGTTTATAGTTACATGGCGAAAAAGCAGCGAATTTCTAAGGGGCTGAATCGAACAATCACGGCAGTCATCGGTGCTGTTCTTGTTCTGGTGATTACGTTTGCCGCGATCAGTATCTGCCAGAACATCGGCGGCTCTTTGAAGGCCGATGTCACCGAGCAGAAGATTTACACGCTTTCGGATGGGACCGGAGCCATTTTGGCCAAGCTCAATCAGCCGATCAAGGTCAAGCTCTATTACGCCAAGACCGCCGCATTGGAAGCACCGGACCAGATTCGCTATTTCAACAACTACTACGAATTCGTAAAGGCTCTGCTGCAGGAATATGTAGCCGAGTCCCGAGGCGTGGTCGAGCTGGAGATCATCGACCCCAGACCTTTTTCCGAAGAGGAGGTCGAAGCCCTGCGGCATGGCCTGAATCGGTATCCGATAACACAAGAGGAGAATTTCTTCTTCGGCCTGGTCGTGCAGACTCAATTCGGCGTGGAAAAGGTCATCCCGTTCTTCTCTCCCGACCGGCAGAGCTTTGTGGAGTACGATATAAGCCAGCTCATCGACACCGCCATCACTCGTCAGAAGACCAGAATAGGCGTGATGAGTTCGCTGCCGGTCATGGGCGACGATGTGAGCGGCTACATGGCCCAGATGATGCGGATGCAAGGTCAGCAGCCTAAACCGCCTTGGACGCTGATTGAACAACTGCGCGGCAAATACGAGGTCACCGAAGTGGCCGCCGACGTCAACGATATTAACGACATCGATATTCTGCTGGTTATTCACGCTAAGGACCTGCCGGAAAGAACTCAGTTTGCGATCGACCAGTTTGTCCTGCGAGGCGGGCGGACCGTCGTGTGTATTGACCCGCATTGCGTGGCGGATCAGCCCGACCGAATGCAGATGCAAATGGGAAGACCTGCAGCGCAGAATTCAAACATGCCGAGGCTTCTGCGCACATGGGGTCTGGAGATGCCTGAGAATACCTTCGCCGGAGATAGGGCTCTGGCACTGAAGGCGCCGATTGGCGGCCAAAGGCCGGAAGCAATCATTGGTTACCTGCGCCTGGTCCGAGAGCTTCCACCGGAACTGAAACCCAAGGCCTGGGCAGGATGTTTTAATACTGATAGCGTGGTCACCACTCGACTAAACGAGGTCAGGGTTTTATTTGCCGGCGTGCTCAGAGAGGTTGCCGATACCAACCAGCCCCAGCAGCAGGGTAAAGACGAAGGAGCCGCCCAGATTCGGCG
>CAZPJZ010000470.1:0-2883 GCA_964586995.1 uncultured Pirellulales bacterium
ATTCTCCAGGCACGCGATCGAACCGCCGCAGGGCCGCTTGCCCCGGCTGCTGGACTTTGCTTGATGAGCATCGAATACTAAGCCCGGACTCCATTCAGGGGCTTACGAGTTCGGAATGTAAGGGATTTGATGTGAAAGGTCGGATTGCTTACAAATCGTCGGTTGTCTTATCTGCGGCCGTCATCATATTTACCGCTGTTGAGCACGTGCACCTTTATATGACGGAATACTCCGATGGGTTACCGAACGATCTTTCCTTCTGGCCATTTGTACTCTTTTTTATCTACGAACTCCCAAAATTGGTACTTCTAATCGGGGCAGGATTGGTTCTATTCGTGAGTCTGTGCTGTGTTAAATTTCACCTGAATGAGAACAAGACCGGAATCGTTCTATTTGTATGCGCCGTGATAACTTTTTTGGGCTATTGGGTTGTTCGTCCACCAGGTGCAGTCATATACCTGCAAGGTCTCAAAAAGTGGGTGGAGCAAGAAGTTGATACCAACGCAATCCAGAACTGGATAGTCACCGCAGATGGCAAGTATCGCGACAAAGGACTGATGATCTACTATAAACGAAATGAATTTCCAGAAGAGTTACCAGACTACCTCGTTGGTTTTGACCCGGAGTTCATATGGTTTGAGGATTCAGAACTTGATGCATCAAGAACAATTAGGTTCGGCTGGGGCGGAAGCGTATCCATTTGGGGATTCGTCGTTGGCGAGCCTGGGATGAAGATGCCTAAGCATGGAAGGATCGACATGTATGGTGGGGACGTCGAGTTCATAAGCATAGTCAAACCCGGCGTTTATGTCTTTTTCAGATAAATCGTTTCGGATTGAGAGGAACTCAACTGAAAATCGTGCACATAATTACCCGATTGATACTTGGCGGAGCGCAGGAAAATACACTGATCACCTGCAAACTGCTGGCTGAACGCGGGCACGATGTCACCTTGATCACAGGGCCGGCTATTGGACCTGAAGGCGAGCTTTTTAATCAGACCGAGAATCAGAAATACGAAGTCATAGTCATCAATAAACTCAGACGGGCAATTGATCCGGTTAAGGACTTGACAAGCTACCACCAAATCAAAAAGCACCTGCGACAGATGCAGCCGGACATCGTCCACACTCACTCAGCCAAGGCAGGCATCCTGGGCCGATACGCCGCATCTGCTATAAGACGGGCCACGAGTCACGAGCGACGAGCGACGAAAATCGTCCATACAATACACGGTCTGGCGTTTCATCCGTATCAAAGCGGGTGGCTGAACAAATTCTATATTGCAATGGAAAAATCCGCCGCGAGGCGAACGGACTTTTTCATTAGTGTCGCGGATGCGATGACCAGCCAGCAGAAAGCCGCCGGCATCGGCGAGGATAAGCCTTATGTCACGGCCTATTCGGCCATCGAAGAAGAGCAATTTTTGGAGCCAATTCCGCAGCAGCGTAAAAATGACTTCAGGCGAAGATGCGGAATCGACCGCGGTGCCATTGTGCTTATCACCATCGCGCGCCTTTTTATGCTCAAGGGGCATGATTATATTATCGAATCAGCAAAGCGGCTTGCGCCGCGATTTGAAAAAGCGGTCTGGTTATTTGTCGGTGACGGCAATCTATCTGATTACTACAAGGCGCAGGTTCAGCAACTGGGACTTACTGACAAAATCAAGTTCACGGGCCTTTTACCGCCGGGCGAAATTCCACTTGCCATACAATCATCGGATATACTTGTGCACTGTTCACTGAGAGAGGGCCTTGCCCGCACTTTGCCGCAGGCCATGCTGTGCGCCAAGCCCGCTATTTCGTTCGATGTGGACGGTGCACGGGAAGTAGTAAATCAAAATACGGGCCGGCTGATTGAGCCGAAAAATGTCGAGCAATTGACAAAGGCTTGTGCAGAGTTAATAGAAGATGAGAATTTGCGAAAAAGACTTGGCCAAGCAGGTAGAGAATTTGTAAAAGATAAATTCGCGCCGCAGACTATGATTGATACAATCGAGGCGGTGTATCAAAAACTGCTGGAGCAGTGAACAGCACAGGCCGTTAAGTAAGAAAGTGTTTTCCTACAGATGAGCAAGAGTGTAAGACCCTGGTGGCAGAATTGTTGTGCACTTGACGATAAAAGGTATCTTGAAGATAGAGAAATTCAGGCCATCGACGCGTTGGAGGATTCTATTAGCCCGTTGGATGACCAGACGGTCGCTATAAGGCAGCTTATCACGCGCTTCGAGGCGTGCTATCACGAGGCGGATAGACAGGCTGAACTTATTATAAAAGCCATAAGTACGGGGCGCTGCCCGAAGGAGTCAAAAGCGCGGCCGCCAAAACGTAAAAAGGAATTGCAGAATTCTCGCCGGATACTCTCGCGCTGGTGCAAAAATCCGGCTATCAAGAGCATGGATTTAGATGTCGGTGGCATACCGGCTGATCGCCTATTGAGCTTTATCGGAGAGCCGAGTCCCCTTAAGATATGGCAGGTGGAGCGAATCGTCGATAAGGTTAGCCAGGCGCTGGATCCGGACCGGCCTTATCGCACGATGGCTCTGAGCCTGGCAGATGATGGCCAGCCAGGCGCAAATCGGGCGGGGGAGTATTACAAAAACGACGCGGCCTTGCTCCGGCAAACCAGAGAAACTATCATACATGATACGGTAGATGGGCGAAAATCAAAGGTATCGCTGGCTATGGCGATAGACCTGCTGATGCCGTGTCACTGGGACTTCGTCGGAGGGCTTGTAATTATTCTCAGGGCAATCGGCGGAGACCTCCGCCCAGATAAGCCATTTGCGTGCTGTGCGCGAAATATCAAGCTCAGCCCCCTTTGCGACAGGTTAAAGATTATCTCCAATACGCTCAGAGCTTTCTGGAAGGGCAAAAAGAC
>CAZPJZ010000471.1:0-2877 GCA_964586995.1 uncultured Pirellulales bacterium
CTGAAAGCAGCTTCTTATCCAGTGATACCCCTATTCGTTCAAGCTGGTCCATCACCGTAATTCCTTATGAAGATGACCCCACGAGGGTTCCCCTCTTAGCGGGCGCCCAATCGCGTGGCTAACCTATCCATCCTCTGTCTTCTGGCCTCTGTCGTCTGTCTTCTGCTTGCTGGTCACATATATTACCTGGTCGGCGAACAAGTTTGATGCGAACCGTACCGGGCTGAGACTTGTCTTAACCAATGGGATTTTCTTTTCTACTTTTACGCCGAGCTTGCAGCAAAACTCGTCGAAGTCTTTCAGCGACAAACAATGTATGTTCGGCGATCTGTGCCACTGGAAAGGCAGCTGCCGGGTTACCGGAGCGACGCCGCGAAGCAATAATTGTGCTCGGCATCGCCAGTGCGCAAAGTTGGGAAAGCTCACAATCACCTTTTTGCCCACTCGCAGAAGTTCGGTAAAAATCTTTTCGGGATTTTTCACCGTCTGCAATGTTTGCGACAGGATAACATAATCGAATCTGCTGTCACCATAATATCCCAGCCCCTGCTCAACGTCCTGCTGGATAATGGGCAGCCGGCGACAAACACAGTCCAGCACAAGCTCCTGGTCAAGCTCGATGCCTTCGCCTTTTATGTTCTTGTTGCGTACAAGGTCGGCCAGCAGCTCCCCGTCACCGCATCCTACGTCAAGGACGGTGCTGTTCGGCTCAATGAGAGACTCTATCAGCTTGTAATCCGCGCGTGCCCTGTGTGCCTGCTCGAAGTCGGTGAACTTACGCATATTGCGGGCGTAACATGAACACGGCTGCTGTGCTGCTGCCGGCCTGTGCGTAGCCTGCAAGAAGCAGCAGATGAACCTGCCTAACACTTCCGGCTCCAGCAGAAACGCATCGTGGCCGTAAGGCAATGCAAGACAGCAGTAACTTACGTCCTTGCGGTTGGCGGCGAGAGCCTCGACCATCGCCCTGGATTGCGCAGGCGTAAAGAGCCAGTCGCTGCTGAAACTGACTACAAGGAACCTCGATTTGACATTGGCAAAAGCCTTGGTCAGCGAGCCATAGTCCTTTTGCAGGTCGAAATAGTCTGCGGCCTTGGTTATGTAAAGGTAGCTGTTGGCGTCGAACCTTTCCACGAATGTCTGGCCTTTGTAGTCCAGATATGTCTCGACAGCGAACTCCGAGTTGAAGTCGTAGCTGTACTGGTTGGCGCTACGCAATTTCCGCCCGAACTTTTGACGCATACTTTGTTCGGATAGATACGTGATGTGGCCGATCATTCGCGCGATTGCTAATCCGCGGCCGGGGCCGTGTTTCTGGCTATGGTACTGCCCATCTGCAAAATTCACATCTGCCAGAATCGCATTTCGGCCTACGGCGTCAAATGCTATTGACTGTGCTCCCAAATGCGCGGTGGTTGCGATTGGCATCGCGGCTTTGACAAAGTCGGGGTACTCGATGGCCCACTGTAATACCTGCATACCGCCGATGGAGCCGCCGATCACCGCCAGCAGCCCTTTTATGCCCAGCCTATCCAGCAGCAGCTTTTGGACCCTAACCATATCGGCAATGGTAACTATGGGAAAGGCCAGCCCATAAGGTTTTCCGGTTGCCGGATTGATTGAAGACGGGCCTGTGGTTCCGCCGCAGCCGCCCAGAAAGTTAGAGCAGATAACGAAGTATTTGTTTGTGTCGATGCCCTTGCCTGGCCCGACCATACTGTCCCACCAGCCGGGCTTTTTGTCATCGGGGCTGTTGTAACCGGCCACGTGCGCATCGCCGCTGAGGGCGTGACAAATCAAAATGGCGTTATCACCGGCCTCGTTAAGCCGGCCGTAGGTCTCGTAGGCAACGTCAACCGGAGCTAACTTTTTGCCGCAGTCCAGCTCCAAAGGCTTATCCGGCTCCACCAGCCGGATCATCTTTGTCTGGACAATGCCAACCGAGTCTTCTCCAATCTCTGGCATAAGCTGCGAGAGGAACGCTTTTTACCGCAGAGCACGCGGAGAAAAAATTATTAAGAATCAACTTGGACTCAGCGAACTCTGCGGTGAAGTCATCTAAATTGACTATTTGTCAATTATCAATAGTCAACATTCAATAGCCAATAATCAATTATATTACCTCCAGCCGGCGAAGGATAGCCTTTGCCCAGCGTGAGCTCCGTAGCTGCGCGAAAACAAACAGCACGACAATCAATACCCAGTAGCCCGTGAACCGCAAGTAGTGGATGACCATGCCGAATATGCCTTCGGGCCTGACGGTACAAGACTTTACCAGTTCATCGGTCGTATATATCGCTCCCACAACAGTGGAACCGAACAAATTCTGCCAGGGCAGCAGCAGCACAGCCATAGCCAGTGAGAGGAAAAACGCCCTGGCAATATGGTTTATGCCTCCGAGTTTGCCTATTAGCGAAACCTTCAGGCTGAACAGCATGGTTAGAACATACAGCGCAGCCGCCAGTATAAGTACTCCATTGACAAACCGGATGAGCCAGGTCAAATGTTCAAATGTTACGCCAAATAGAGGCTTGCTTTCTTTGGAGGCTGCTGGCATCGCTTCTTTGTCCGGCTGCTCCGTCTGGCCCGCGGGTTTTACTTGCGCAGACAGGTCTTGCAGTACGGTTGATTCGCTCGCTGTCGTCGGAGTTTTCTCCGTATCCTCGCCGGCCACGGAGGAAAGCTGGCTCGCGCCGGCGTCGCCGGGCTTAATGTAGCCCGTATCGACGAGCCAAAACGACGCTTGCAGCAGAAGCAGACAAAGCGCCACAATGATAGACAGAAAGTTTTTCCACCCCCGAAATACACCCACCGCTTCGAGACAGTCGGTAGTCTCGACCAGACTGCCTTGTCTACCCTGGTTTTCATTCATGATCG
>CAZPJZ010000472.1:0-2873 GCA_964586995.1 uncultured Pirellulales bacterium
CGTTGGATCCGGTTCTTTGGAACGATGGATTATTGGGTTTGCATTGGAGGAGTTGTGGCGACGAGTCTGGCGTCGCGGCAAAATCAATATCAATTATGCTTTTTTGAAGGAGGACCTACTATGTGTACGAGACTGATTTGTCTGATTTGTCTTGCGGCGGTGCTGGGTTTGGGCGCCGGCGCCGAGAGTGCCACAGAGGTCGCTCATTGGCGGTTGGATAATGACGCGAGGGACTCAGTCGGCGGAATCCATGGAACGCTCGTGAACGGAGCGGGTTTCACCACCGATGCCAGAGTGGGCAGCCATGCGCTGGTCCTGGACGCTTCGCTATCGCAATGCGTGGACTTCGGCAATCCGTCGACTCTGCCATCCGGCAAGGCTGCGCGGACTATGTGTGCGTGGGCCAAGACCGATACTGTTGCCGGGGGCTGGGCTTGGATCGCGTCATACGGCAGGGGCGGCGTTGCAGCGGGCGAGGCCATGTTCCTCGGCAGGAATGGCGCTACCCTCTATGGCGGAGGTATGTATGATGATGTCCCTGTGAGCGGTTTTTGGCAAGTGGGCGTCTGGCACCACCTCTGTCTGACATACGATGGAACCACGGCCATACTATACGCTGATGGCGTTGAGGTGGCCCGCGCGGCGAAAAACTGGAACCTGGTTCTGAACAATTGTTACCTTGGACGACAGTGTTATCACGCGGGTGAAAACTGGGACGGCGTGATCGATGATGTCCATATCTACAAGCGAGTACTAACGCCCCGTCAGATACAGGACCTGTACAATGGTACTGCCCCGGACTTCAAGAAGGCGTGGGACCCCAGCCCACCTGATGGTGCTCCCGCTGTTACTTCGCCGCTATTCGGGTGGAAAGCAGGAGATGATGCGGCCTACCACGATATATATTTCGGCACCAACCCGACGCCGGGGGCAGCGGAATACATCACGCGGCAGCCTCTTACCTATGCGGTGTATTGGCATCTGCCTGGCCTGGTTCCAGGAACCACGTATTACTGGCGCATCGATGAGGTCGAAGCCGATGGCGTGACCATCCACACGGGCGACGTCTGGAGATGCACCGCAGCGCCATTGGCGGCCTACAACCCGAACCCGCCGGATGGCGCCAAATACGTATTCACTGATGTAGTTCTTAGCTGGTCTGCAGGTACTACCGCCTTCAAACACGACGTGTACTTCGGCACGAACGAGACCGACGTGGCCAACGGCACAGGCGGCACGTTCAAAGTCACTTGGCCAACCACCACCTACGAACCTGGAACACTGGCAAAAGACACTACCTACTACTGGCGAGTCGATGAGGTCGAGTCAAACGGTGTCACCAAACACAAAGGCAGCGTCTGGCGTTTTAAGACCATACCTGACATAACCGTCTCGGATCCGAATCTGGTCGCCTGGTGGAAACTTGATGAGGGCCAAGGCACTACTGTGCTGGATTGGTCGGGCCGTGGGCATCATGGCACGCTTCTGAACGGCCCGCAGTGGGCGGCCGGCTATGACGGCGGCGCTCTGGACCTTGATGGGCGCGACGATTACGTTGATTTCGGCAATCCGCCGGATCTACCGTCGGGCACATCTGCCCGCAGCGTGTGCGGCTGGGGCAAAACCGACAGCATAAGTGCCGGCTGGGCCTGGATCGCGGCTTACGGTTCGCCCGCTGCCAGCCAGGCTATGTTCATCGGTAAGGGTTCGGATGTGACCGGCTCTGATCTGTACGGCGGAGGCTACGGCGACGACGTCCTGAAGACTGGTTATTGGCAGGTCGGTGAATGGCACCATATCTGCCTGACGTATGACGGAACCATTGCCAGACTGTACGCTGACGGGGTCCAGGTGGACTCGGCGGCGAAGACCTGGAACCTGGCTTTGAGCCGTGTGCACATTGGACGACAAGTCAATACTGCGGCTGAATTCTGGAATGGCATGGTCGATGACGTCCGCATCTACAACAAGGCACTGACTCCGGCTGAGATTAAGCAGGTTATGAGAGGCGATCCCACGCTGGCCTGGAACCCAAAGCCGCCTCGCGGGGCCCTGGTGGACATAGAACACGCCACGCCTCTGAGCTGGTCGCCGGGTGAAAAGGCGGCCAAGCACGATGTATATTTCGGCACGGACGCAGACGCCGTGAACGACGCCGACGCATCGGATACAACGGGAATCTACCGAGGCCGGCAGGACCCCAACACCTACACGCCCCCCGCAGCGATTCAAGGGGGCCAGACCTACTACTGGCGGATCGATGAATACAATACCGATGCCACTATTACCGAAGGCAGGATTTGGGACTTTACGGTCACAGATTACCTTATTGTGGATGATTTTGAGGCCTACGATGATTGGTGCAACCGGGTATTTTATGCCTGGACGGACGGCTGGGGTTACTCTGCCGACCCCGCCTGCGGCGTAGCCTCTTACGGCGGCAACGGCACCGGCTCGACGGTCGGTAACCTGAATCCTCCGTTCACCGAACAAACGGTTGTTCACGCCGGCGGACAATCGATGCCCCTTGCGTACGACAACAGCGGACCGGTCGGCAAAGCAAGGTACTCCGAGACCCAGCGACAGTGGGCCTCACCGCAGGATTGGACCAGACAGGCCGTCAGGGCATTAACTCTGTATTTCTATGGTGACCCTGCCAATGCTGCCGAACAGCTCTATGTGGCGCTGGAAGATAACACCGGCTATGTCAAGACGGTAAACCATCCCGAACTGCAGGCAGTTCAGGTAAGAGGCTGGCAGGAGTGGAACATCGAGCTGACGCAATTTGCCGGCGTGAATCTCAAGGCCGTCAAAAAGATGTATATTGGCCTGGGCAACCGGCTCAGCCCGGCAGCGGGCGGTAGCGGCAAGAT
>CAZPJZ010000473.1:0-2873 GCA_964586995.1 uncultured Pirellulales bacterium
TGCGCGACGTTGTGCTGACAGCAGCGATGCTGGTGCGGGTCGAACAGCAGCATGGGGCCGCTGTTTTGCAGGCCCGGCGATTTGCTTCGGCTGTCGCACAATATCATATTCGGCGCAGTCAGGTAGTGCAGCGCCTTCAAATCCGGCGCCATCGACGCAGGAAATGAGTTGAATGTCACGTCCTCGCAGCGGTCGGCCCATACGGGATCACCGGTTATTTGCAGCAGCATCTCACACGAGAGCATCATCTCAACCATCGAGCAGGTTTCGGCTGCCTGACGCGGGCCGATATAACCCTGGCGGCAGTTTTCGTCGGCGCCGAACATTCCGCCGGGCACCTGCCCGTAAATGCCCCAAACCGTTTGGTAGTTGCGCTCGGTAGCAGCCAGATGGTTGGGGTCTTTGGACTGTTGATAAAATATAGCCGGCCCGCGGAAACACTGGGCGATGTTCACGCCGTGCCAACTGGCCACACCGCCGGTCCAGTCGGCCGTATTACGGTGGATCTTCTCAGCCAGCTCCAGCAGCCACTCTTCGCCGCTGCGGTTGTACAGCCAGTAGACGCTGGCCAGATTGTCACTGGCCCTTTGGTTCTGCCAGAATGGAAGCAGAAAATCCTCGTCCGGGATGGCAAGCTCCCAGCGGAAATACTCAGTCATCAAATCCAGCACGCGTTTGTCGCCGGAATACTCATAATGCGATTGAAGCGCGTTGAGCATAATCATATTGGGCCACAAGTCGGGCTTGTTCTTGGTGAAGGTCAGATTTGAGCGCGGCCCGAAGTATCCATCCTGGCGCTGGCTGGCTATGGCCGCTTCGAGCCACTGGCGGGCTTCTTGGATGATACGCTCGTCGCAGAGCACATAGCCCGTGTCGCCAAAGCCTTTAAGCCAGTACGGCACTTCTTCCCACGGGCTGTGACCGGCTCCTTCGGGATTTAGCCAGGCGTTGTTTTCTTTTTTGAGGAAGCGGCTGATTTCGGTCAGGTGCCCGCTGAATCCGTCTGCCTGTAGCTCAAGCTGCTTACGGACCCAGCCGTCCGGCTTGATCGCCCCTATGGGCAACTTCATAAACGCACTGGGCATCAGCGGCTCTCGGTTACCGACGTAGAAATCATTTCCCAGAGCGGCATTGGGCTTGTCAACAACGCCGACTTTTTCACCGGCGCTACAGCCAAAGACGGTCACGCAAAAAACCGCAGCAACAGCAAATAACGCATACTTAGACACTTTTCGTTTCCTTTCAAGATGATTTACGACTGCCGATTGCCAATTGAAAATCCTAAATCGCAAATCGAAAATCTCGCCGGTGATTATAAGCAAAATGCAGGACATTGCTAACAAAAAATATGTGCGGTCAAGAGATGGACATCCGGGATCGGCTGAATTGTCAGTAATCTTTGAAGCGTCTCATCCACGGCGGCCAGTGTTCGGGCTGCACGCCGCCGGCCTTGGTCCAAGGGCCTGCGGTGTTGTACTGACGATGCCACTTCAAAGACCATAATTCCTTCAGGCCGACTTTCCGGACCGACCAATCCATAAAGATCCCGCACACACATCCCTCATGGCGATTCACGCAGCAAGGCAGCGAACTATCTTCCCAGATACCTTCGTGTGCAGGAGGCTTGGTTTCGAATAACCGGCACGCCCACCAGAGAACGCTATCCAGCAACAGCGGTACATTTGCTGCACCACTGGCAGGAACAGTCTGCCAGTATCGCAAATCGCGTGATCCGCCGGCCTGCGACGGCGGCACGTACTGAGCCCAGATGTTCAGACCGTAGCTACAGTCCAGCCGTTCACCGCTGGCTGTACTTCGCAGTGACCACGCTAAGAATGTGCCGCCGAGTTGCCAATCGCCCGAATCAAGGCGCTGACTGCGTGATTTCTTAGTCATCGGGCACAAGAACAAGTCGTTGGTGTCTCGGTGGTAAGGCCACAGCGCCTTGAGCACCTGCGGCCAGGGTTCGGCTGATTCAACCCAGCCGGGGAATCTGCTATCATTCTCATTTGCGTACATCGAGAAGATGAGGCCCCATTGTCTCAGGTTAGACTGACAGCCGACCGCCTTGGCCTGCTTCCTGACCCGCGATAGCGTCGGCACCAGGATCGCCATCAGTAGCGCGATAATGGCAATCACGACCAAAAGCTCTATCAGCGTAAACGCTTTTGTTTTGCGCGTCCTCGCCATCCTCTTTCTTCCACCGTATGACAGGGAATTATTCGGCCCCTGCCAGCCAGTTTGCAGCCAGCTTGGCTACGTCGGCGATGTCAACCTTGCCGTCGCCGGTAAGATCTGCGCCGGCGCATTTGCCGCATGCAGCTTGCTGCCAGAAAACGCTCAGCCAGGCAAAATCTGTGAAGTCCACGTCGTAGTCTTTGTCGATGTCACCAGCCTGGCCCTTACTTTGATAAAGGCGCACTTTCCCGTCGCCCGCACCGATCAGAACGTCCGGGTAGCCGTCGCCCGTCCAGTCGCACACAAAGGGGCGGGAACGCGGAGAGCTGACAAGATTGATGGCTGCACCGTCGGACTCAACGAGCGAGTAGCCTGAAAATTTCGGTGAGGCATCGGTGCCCACATTACGGTAGAACAGCAGCTCGCCCTCGGTGTTGCCGGTGAGCAGGTCTTTTTTGCCGTCCCCGTCCAGGTCCAGCACCACGGGACTGGACCGCCCCGACGGCACGACCAGGTCCTGGCCATCCTCCTCGGCGAAATCCCCGATAGGGCTTGAGTAATAGAAATGGGGCGGCACGGCCCCGCCGCAACCACAGTTGACGTAGATGTGTATCTTGCCGTCGATCGCGCCGACCACCAGGTCGGTCATGCCGTCGCCGTTCCAATCTACAAATGCAGGGGTCGCCCGTGCTCCC
>CAZPJZ010000474.1:0-2864 GCA_964586995.1 uncultured Pirellulales bacterium
GATTGTCCAGCCAGCCAGCGGCTCGTTGCCATCAAAGGTGAATCTCTTCGTTTCTGCACCGGCAGGCAGGACGGAACCCCAGATGGGCGCCGAGAAACATGCGATGGCTGCCAGAAGAATCATGCACACAAGTTTCCATCCGGGCTGCCGATCAACCAATCGTCTCATGACCTATTCCTCCCATCGAAAGAACCACGCCCCGCAGCCTGCTCGGCGTTGATTATGACCACGTCATCTTTCCTTTGGCCTGGCACAACACTGAGTTGAACGAGCCGTCCGTTCTCGAAGCGTCCCTGGACCACGGTCTGGTACGGCGCGTGCAGCTTGAAATCTACATCCCATTCACGAGGCCAGGCCGGCAGGAGGAATATCTTCTTACCATCGGTTTGAAGCAGCATCGCCTGGACGGCTTTCAGCAAGACGCCCCCGTGGTCCTGGTCGGGCACCCAGTCATAGTTCGGCCCCCAAAAGGCCGGGAAACGCGAATTCTGGTCGTAGCTTCTGGCCCGGGCGACAACACCCTGCTTGGCTTGGTCTGCCAAGCCCAGATAAGCCATGAAGATGTCGTCCTGCCGCCAGCCGGAGTGACCGCGGTCCCAACGATGTTTCAACGCTTCGACACCAAGTAACCTGTTGTCTTTTTCAAAGGAAACGAGGCGAAATGGAAAGACGGCGTAAAGCTCGGGATTTTCTATGTTGCTCTTATTCTCGAATTTCTCAGCCGGCGCGAGCATTTGCACGCCGCCGACCTGGCGCGTGGGCAGGTCGGGAAGCTTTTCATTTAACGATTGCCAAATTGCGCGCTCTCGCTTTGTGCCATATCCTTCGGGCAGTTGCAGCAATCGCCTGGTTACCGCTTGGAGTCCCGCCAGCTCGGGCATCGGGTTGGTGCAGTTCCACCACGTCTCCAGGGCCTGCGACGGGTGCATCACGAGTTTGCCGTCCGGACCGGCCGAATAATGCCGCTCGAAGAAGCCCAGCACTTGGCGCGCCGTGGGCAGGATTTTTTCACGCAGAAATATCTCGTCCTGGGTATGGTCGTAATAGTCGAGCATCATGAAAACCAGTTCCGGGCCGCAGACCCATTCCCACTTGTGCCAGCCGCTTTCCTGAATTTTGTCCGTGCGCTGCTCGAACGGCGTCCAGCCGTAAGTCTCACTGAAAATTGCCCCCCAGAAATAGATGCATTCCGGAAAGAATGCTCCACCGTGCCCGCAGTACTTCTTCGTCCTGTGCACGCTGAGTGGCAGCACCTCATCCACGTACATCCGGAACATCGGCCTGATCAGATCGAAATCTCCCGATGTGCACATGCTGATATACGGCAGACGGGTGTTCTGCCACCAATAGCCTGGTCCCCACCGGCGATAGTCCGCATCGCCCGGCCCACCCGGATACGGGACGGTGAAGATCGAGCCGTTGAACTTGATCGGATAGCGCCCCCGACCCCCGCACGCGTTGATAAATCGCTGCAAGTGATAGCCTCTCGATATAACGAAAGCCGGCTCAGTGGTATCTATGTGCTGCTGGCCGAGAAGTCTGCCGTCAAGAAAAAGTCTCTGTATCCCCGCGACAGGGTCTATCGTTGCCGCGACATGATGCCATGCGTCCTTTGCCAGACAGTCCTTCTGCTCAATATGTCCTGCGACCGTGATCAAACGAAGGCTGCCGCCCGGCCAGGTGTCCAGCAGTATGCCGTCGTCCTTGCCCGGCGTGATTTTGTCGAAGATCCGACCACCCCCTGCGGGAAGATCGCCCGGGCGGACCCAGGCTTCAATAGTCAGTGCTCCGGCCAGATCACTGTGCGCAATCACTCTGAGCTGGCGGCCTATGGGCACGTCCACCCAACTGCCGAGACCACCCGGCTGCGTCAAGGCTTCTCTGTTTTGCTTGCTCAGTTGCGCGACCTGCTGTTCAGACAAGACCTTTTGCAGCACGCTCACGCGGCCAATCTCGCCCACAAATCGGTTGCCGCCATTCTGATCGCTGCCGATGCGAGCGGGATGGTCGTTTTGGCCGACCATGATGGGAGGCGACTCTGCGGCGTTGGAACGGATGTGCATCCAACTGCGGTTCCAGAAGTCGTGCCACCACTTCAGATGACGTTCACGGCGCTGCTGAAAATCCACACTCTCTACCCGAGCGATGACACTGTTGATCTTCGTCAGCCACTTTTCAGGCGTCGAGGGATGGTCAGTCAACACAAAGACCGCCATTTGATGCGATGTGCCTGGTTTAGTTGTCAAAGTTATATCATCCGTTCGCTGACCGTTCGAGGCGGCAATTACGGCCCCAAATGTGCGACCCAACAGCGGGTCGTCCATGGGATAGTCCGCCAAGCCCTGGATGCGCATGGTAAGAGCCGGCCCGACCGACTTTTTGTTGTGGTGCAGCCAGCCGATGCGGTCATCAATGCCTGTGAGAATTGTGTCAGGCTCGACAATAGTGGCAGCGTGTTTCTGGTCTGCTTTGGAGCGGTCCAGGTGGACATCGCTCACCTCGAGAGAAGGCAATTCATAGCGTTCTGTTCGCCACAGCTCAATTCGGGTGGTAAGGCTCAATTCCTTGGCCGACTCGGAAGTAACGTAGACGACCGGATCGTTCGCATCGACCCAGATGCGAAGCGTCGACCGCCCCGAATCACGGACTTCGGATCCCTTGGGTCTAAATTCAAAAACGATCTCGCCGGTGTCCAGATTCAGGGTTTGACGATAGCAGATATCTTTGCCCAGCGGATTAGGTACGATGCTGATCCGCACTTTGCCAACCTTGAGCAGTCGCGCATTGTCACCCCAAGCATCGGTCTTGCCGATGTAAAAACACAGATCGCCGGTCTGGTCCATCCAGACGTTCAGGCCGATATC
>CAZPJZ010000475.1:0-2857 GCA_964586995.1 uncultured Pirellulales bacterium
AACTCACAGGCGGCAGCTTCGCCGTCCTGAAGGCCTACGGAACAGTGGGCAAATACTATATGGCACTTGGTGCGGATAATCTGCCCCGTCCGGCAATAGAAGCGCCTTCACCATCGCGTATTCTGTTCTCGCCCGAAGTAAAGTCACTCCCCCGGAAAACTCAAGACTCAAAACTAAAAACTAAAAGCTCCGCCGTAGGCGGTCTTCCCGGACTTGCCGCCGGCGACGTGGATGGCGATGGCGACATAGACCTGATTATTACCGCCGTTGGTGAGAATGGGGGCACGTCACTGTGGCTTAACAACGGCAAGGGCGAATTCTCGCATCATTCCACTATTGCCCAGCAGGGCATCTCGCCCTGTCTCGGTGACGTGGATAACGACGGCGATCTTGACCTCTGGCTGGGCTGCGCCGGCCCCGACCTTTATTTTGAAAATGATAGCAAAAGTAATTTCAAAGAAGTCGAGACTCCAACGATTGGCGGCGGGGCGCTTATAACCTGTTGTGCACGGCTTGTCGACCTCGATAGCGACGGCGATCTGGATTTTCTGGCGTTTCGAGCCGGGGCCAGCAGCGTCTATAACAATAATAGTGACGGTTCCTTCACCGACATTGCCGAAAAGCTCGGCCTCAAGCTCGAGAAAACCGCCATTGCGGCGGTTGTGTGCGATGATTTCGACAATGACCGCGATCTGGATTTGATAATCCTGCCCGCCAGCGGAGAGCCCATCGCCTGGGTGAACGACCGGGTCTGGCAGTATCGCATACTCGATGCCGAAAAAACCGGTCTATCGGCAACAGGAGTATTCAGTGCAACTTCCGGCGACCCGGACAAAGACGGCGACCGCGACCTTCTGGTCTTTACAGATAGAGGACTGCATTTATTTGTGAACCAGGGCGGCTTTCGTTTTGTTCGTGACCGGAGCTTTGCGGATAGCTGCGGCCGGCTGGGCGGCACGGGCGGACAGTTTGCCGACATGGACAATGACGGAGACCTCGATATAGTAATTGCCGACGCGTTGCGGCGCGACGGCAGCCGTGGACCTGCGATATTGCTCAACGATTGGCCTCGAAAACGTTTCATCAACGCCCTCGAGATCGACCCCGGAAATCTTCTGGCCGCGATCAAAACTAACGGAAACGCCAGTTGTGTAGTGGCTGATTTTACCGGCAACGGAAAATGCGACATCCTTTTGGCTGCCGCTGGCGAAAAACCGATCCTGATTGAAAATGTTACGCCGGGCGGCCATTGGATTCAGATTGACCTTCTTGGCACCCGCGAACAGGACAGAAAATCCCGCTCGAACAATTCGGCAATCGGTGCTCGCATCGAGATCAAAACCGGCAACATTTTCCAGCAGTATGTAGTGGGAGTACCGTCGGGATCGGTGGCCATGCCGCCCTATCGGATTCACGCCGGCCTGGGCCAGTACACCGTCGTGGACTGGCTGCGCATAATGTGGCCTGATGCCGTCCTGCAGGCCGAGCTGGAACTGGCCGCTGATCAGGTCATCACAATCACCGAAATGCAGCGCAAGACCTCTTCCTGCCCGCACCTTTTTGCCTGGGACGGCTCGCACTTTGAGTTCATATCCGACTTCGGCGGTATGGGGGGCATCGGCTATCTGCTGGCGCCCGGGGTATATTCTAAACCCGACCCTACGGAATATATACCTGTTCCGAATATTCGGCCTCATGATGGTGAATATATATTCCAGGTTCTGGAGCCGGTTGAGGAAATCGTGTATTTTGACGAAGCCAAGCTAATAGCAGTTGACCATCCGGCGGGGACGCAAGTTTATCCCAATGAGATGATGGCCGTTAATGCTCCGCCGCCGCCTTTTGAGTTGTTTTGTTTCAAGGATATTATTGAGCCAGTGGGGGCCGTTGACCACCGCGGCGTCGATGTCACCGAGCAAATACGCGCAATTGACCGCCGGTATGCCGGCGCCACCGAGCTTGACCGGCACTTTGTGGGATATGCCAAGGAGCATTTCGTTGACGTTGATTTCGCGGACCGTCTGGCGGCGGTCTCGCAGCAATCGCGGCTTGTGCTGTTTCTTAATGGGTGGGTTGAATATCCGTATTCCGCGACCAATTTCGCGGCCAGCCAGGCGGGTTTGCGTCTGCATCCTCCGAGCATTTACGTATTTCGCGACGGTGAGTGGGTGGAGCTTTTCCACGAAGTGGGATACCCCGGCGGCATTCAGCACATGATGACTGTTGACGTGACGGGCAAGGTGCTGCCGAGCGATCAACGAATTCGCATCGCCAGCAATATGGAGCTGTACTGGGACCGCATTTTTATAGCGCCAATACTTGACTTTCTTTTAGCCCCAGCCACTGGCCGGGATACCCCCGCCGACAGGCGCGGCCTAATAGTACAAGAAGTGCCGGTGAAAAGTGCAGACCTTCATTTTCTCGGTTATCCGCGAGAATACTCCCCTGACGGTCGTCAGCCGCATCTTTACGACTACGACAACATCGACCGCGCCGTGCCATGGAAACTTATGCAGGGTAGCTATACCCGCTATGGGCCGGTAACAGAGCTTCTGTCCGAGGCGGACGACTGCTACGTTATTATGGGCCGGGGCGAAGAGCTTACGCTGCGTTTCTCCGCCGATGCCTTTGGCCCGACCCCCGCGGGATACCACAGGACGTTCATCCTTAAAACCGACAGCTTCTGCAAGGATATGGACCTGTACTCAGCATATCCCGATACTGTAGAGCCGCTTCCTTTTCATGCGATGAGCAATTATCCGTATGGGCCGGATGAGAAGTATCCGGACGACCAAAAGCGGCAGCAATACCGTCAACAGTTTAACACCCGGCGTGTAGGCGGGTTCGACCCGCCGCT
>CAZPJZ010000476.1:0-2853 GCA_964586995.1 uncultured Pirellulales bacterium
GAGACCTTCTACTGCCCATCCGACCCGCTGAAGAAGCCGGACATGGCCTGCCTGTGGCAGTTCTCGCAAGACCTTCCGTTCGGTACTCGTATTGGAGCCGTGGTCGAACCCAAGCAGAATCGCGGCAACTATTACCGAGTCACCAGCTATTTCTGGATGATGGATACTATCCAGGGAAGGGCGAATCAGCCCCAGGGTACGCCGAAGAAAGAGTGGGTCAAGACCCTGCACTGTAAACAGCCCGCGGCGACCGACCTGGTTACGGATGCCACGCTCAGCACCAGCGCCGACACCGCGACGGCCAGCTTTACCCAGGTGCGCGGAGGCTCGTGGTCGCGCTATCAGCTCTACGACAGCACCAATCATCTGGTCCACGGAGACAGACCAGCCGGTGCGAACATCCTCTTCGTTGACGGGCATAACGAATGGCGGCGGTTCAGGGAGATGGCTATGCGGCTCTCGCCCCCGTACCATTGGTGGTAGCGGTGGGGTTCGGCCGCACCTCAACAGTTTCCGTCTCGTACCCCCATGCGTGTCTGCACGCCGGCGGCGTTCTGCGGCAAGGACATGTAAATTTGGCGGCAGACCGCAACGTCGGCGGCTGATTTTTGCCCTTGCAGAACTGCCGCTGCGGCTTTACAATTCTTGGAGGCTTGCAGGAAAACCCTTGCGATTGTGGCCACTGCGCGGGCAGGGGCCGAGTGAATCCTGGTCGAAACGTGCATTGCCGCGCTCGCGCGAATGACGACTGCAAAGTTTTTGGGGACAATGTTGTGTTTGAGTCGCTAACTGAAAAGCTAAACTCGGTTTTCAGGTCTCTGTCCGGCCGCGGCAGAATCACCGAGGCCAACATTTCCGACGCCATGCACGACGTCCGCAAGGCCCTTCTGGAGGCGGACGTCAACTACGAGGTGGTGAAAAAGTTCTGCAAAGACGTCAAGGACGCCGCGATTGGCGCCGAGGTCATAAAGAGCCTGCATCCCGGCCAGGTGATGATCAAGATCGTCAATGACGAGCTGACCAAGCTGATGGGGCCGGTTGATACGCGTGTTTATTTTGTTTCGCCCGGACCCACGATTATCATGCTGGCCGGTCTGCAGGGCGGCGGCAAAACCACCACCGCGGCGAAGCTGGCCAAGTACCTGGTTGCCAAGGGTAAACGGCCGCTCTTGGTTGCGGACGATTTGCAGAGGCCCGCCGCCGTCGAGCAGTTGATTGTTTTGGGCCGGCAGCTCAACATCGAGGTATACAGCGAAGATAGTAAAGACGCCGTCAAGGTCGCGCAAAATGCGCTCAAATACGCCAAACAAAATGGCTACGACGTGGTAGTGCTCGATACCGCGGGGCGATTGCACATCGATGAACAGATGATGGCCCAGATCGCTGATGTCGCCAAGGCGGTCAATCCGCACCAGATATATCTGGTCTGCGATGCGATGACGGGGCAGGACGCGGTCAACTCGGCCAAGGAGTTCAACCAAAGGCTGGAGCTGGACGGCGTGATTCTCACCAAGCTGGATGGCGATGCCCGCGGCGGCGCGGCGCTGAGCGTCAAGGCTGTGACCGGCAAGCCCATCAAGTTCATCGGCGTCGGCGAAAAGCTCGACAAGCTGGAGGAGTTCCATCCCGAGCGTATGGCCACGCGGATCCTGGGCATGGGCGATGTCGTGACACTGGTGGAAAAGGCCCAGGAGCACTTCCAGACCGAAGAAGCAGCCAAAATGCAGCAGAAGATGGCCAAGGGGACCTTTGGCTTCGATGATTTTCTCAAGCAGATGGAGGCGGTCAAGAAGATGGGCGGCGTCGGCGACCTGCTCAAGATGATGCCCGGCATGGCAGGCCAGCTCGAAGGTATGGACCTGGACGGCGCCGAGCTGGCCCACATGGAGGCGATTGTCCAGTCCATGACGCTCCAGGAGCGTCGCGAGCCGGACATTATCGATGCGTCGCGTCGCCGGCGAATCGCCGCCGGCGCGGGCGTACAGCCCCACGATGTCTCCGGACTGGTTAAGACCTTTACGCGCAGCCGGGATATGATAAAGGCCGTCAGCGGCGGCAGTTTTGCAGGCCTAAAATCGCTGTTCTCCCGAGGCCTTAATATGGGCGCACTGAGCCAGATGATGACCGGCGGGCGAAAAATAAAGCAGCGCTCCAAGCGAAAAAGAATCATAAAGCGGAAAGGCAAAATCAAACGCCGATAAAACGTCGGAATTGTTTAGCCCCCAGTTTATTGGGGGGTTCTGAGATCTCGTTATGAAGAAAATCCTGAATCGTCGTGATTTTATCAAGAATGTCGGCCTGGCAGCCGCTGCGCTGGCGGTGCCGGGACGTCCGAGTTTTTCGCAGCCGGCTGCCGGTGAAACTCGACCCCCGAACTTCATTATCATTTTCTGCGACGACCTCGGCTACGGTGACATCGGCTGCTTCGGCTCGACAAAAAACCGAACGCCGAACCTCGACCGCATGGCGGCGGAAGGCACGCGCTTTACGAGCTTCTATGTCACCAGCGGCGTGTGCACGCCGTCGCGGTCGAGCTTGATGACGGGCTGCTATCCCCGGCGCGTCAACATGCACCAGAACGACAGCGGCTTGTGTGTGCTGTTTCCCGTAGACAAGAAAGGCCTGAATCCAGAGGAAATTACTATTGCCGAGGTCCTGAAGGTCCAGGGCTACGCCACCGCCTGCATAGGTAAATGGCATTTGGGCGATCAGCCCGTGTTTCTGCCCACCCGACAAGGATTCGATTACTACTACGGCATTCCCTACAGCAACGACATGGGCAGCCGGGAGGGCACCAGTCGTCCGCCCCTGCCGCTATTGCAAAATGAAAAAGTCATTGAGGCGCCGGCTGAC
>CAZPJZ010000477.1:0-2845 GCA_964586995.1 uncultured Pirellulales bacterium
AAGATGGGCTGCGTAAGGCTTTGGCAGGCCAGACCACACTGGAAGAGGTCTGCCGGGTCACACAAGATGTGGAAACGAATTTCGGGGTGGATAAACGTGTCGGTGGTTGAACCTGATTTGGTTGGTGCGAAGCGACTTTCGGCAGGACGGCTCTGCGAGGCAGAAGAGCGTGCCGCTGAAACTCGACAAGCGTGTCACAAAGACCTGTTCCGACGAATCGGCACAAGGGACATCTGCACGGTCACGTGCCAGTTGTCCCGCCTGTTGCACGCCGGTATGCCGCTCGTACAGGCTCTTTCGGCGCTGCTGGAGCAGCGCCAGAGCACTGCCAAACGCGGCCTGATGGGTCTGCGCTGCGAAGTCGATCCGCTCGCCCGGATTCTGGCCGAAGTCCGCGACAGCGTCAGCGCCGGAAGCTCCTTTGCCGATGCTCTGGGCAAATACCCGCGCGTATTCTCACCTCTGATGGTTAATATGGTAGCTGCCGGCGAGGCTAGCGGGACCCTGGAGCAGGTACTGCTGCGGCTGGCAGAAATGCTCGAGAAGCGTGCACAGCTTGTGGCTAAGGTCAAGTCCGCGGTCGCTTATCCCGTGATGATGATAGTAGTGGCAGTGGGGGTGGTGGTGTTCCTTCTATCTTCTGTCGTGCCCAGTATTACGCAAATCTTTCTCGAAATGAACCGCACTCTGCCGTGGCCCACGAGACTGCTGATGTGGACGAGTGACTTTGTAAGAGGTTACCTGCCGCTGATGGCTATTGCCGCCTGCGCAGCTCTTTTTGCAGTCCTTGCTGCCTACAAAACTAAAGAGGGCCGGTTATTTGTGGACCGGACCAAACTCAGGCTGCCGCTTTTTGGCAAGCTTTTTCTGCGAGTGGAAACGGCTCGTCTTGCCAGAACGCTGGGAATGCTTCTTGCGGGCGGTATACCCATCGTTCGCGCTGTGCAGATCGTACGGACCGTAACACAAAACACTTACATCGCCGATGCCTTGGATTCGGCCCGGGACCTGGTCAGCAGGGGAGAAAGCGTCGCCGATGCGCTGAAAAGAACGGGCATATTTGCGCCGGTGGTCGTTCATATTGTGGCCACCAGCCAGATCAGCGCGACTCTGGAGGCCGGCTTCACGGATATCGCCGAGATGTATGACGGCGAGGTGGAACTGACCACCAAGACTCTAACGTCGCTGCTTGAGCCGTTGATACTGCTGGTTATGGGCGTCGTCATTGGCTTTATCGTGCTGGCCGTTTTGCTTCCGATATTCGAGATAAGTCAGATGCTTTAGTTAGGAGATGAACCGATGGCCAGACAAGTGCCACGGCAGAAACGCGTTACTGGGTTCACTCTGATCGAATTGATGATTGTGGTCGTCATTCTCGGTGTTCTGGCGACGATTGTGATGCCCAGGATATTGAACCGGCCGGAGCAGGCCCGCAGGACCAAGGCCAAAATTGATATCCGCAATATTCAGTCGGCGTTGGCCTTGTTCAAGACCGACACCGGGCGTTTTCCCACCACGTCGGAGGGCCTTCAGGCCCTGGTCTCCGATCCGGGCATCAAAGGCTATAACTCTGACGGCTACCTTGATAAAGTCCCCTTGGATCCCTGGGGCAACAGATATGTGTACATTTCGCCCGGCGTCCGTAGCCGTGACTACGATTTAGAGTCGTACGGCAAAGACGGTGAGGATGGCGGCAGCGGAGACGACGCCGATATAGAGAGCTGGAATCTGGATGATTAGCAATCATAGTCATAACAAGGATGCGCCCGCCGGCAGCAAGGCTGCTCGCACGGGTGCCTTCACTTTCGTAGAGGTGCTGGTTGCTCTTGCTGTGGTCTCCATTGCTCTGCTGGCGCTGTTGAGGCTGCATCTATCGACCGTCAGTATGGCAGGCCAGGCACAGAGGACCTCTCGAGCCGTCTTTTTGGCCGAGGCGAAAATTGCAGAGACGCTGGCGAGCGGCTATCCGAAGCCGGGAACTGATTCAGGCACGGCGCAAGACGACGGCCTGGCGATTGACTGGCAGGTGGAAGTTACGGACCTGCGCTTGCCGGAGCTGCACGCGGCAGATAGCGGCGGGCTGCGAAAGATAGCAGTCGACGTTAGCTGGCAAGGGCATCGCGGGCGGAAGCATTTACAGGTGACAACTTATGTCGCTGACCAGAATTACATTGAGTAGTCGATTAATAAAGGGCGGCTTTACGCTGCTGGAGGCTCTGGTCGCTGTGGCCATCATCGCAGCCATCGTATCCATGGTGTACGGCAGCTATTGTGCCACTATAAGCTCGACCGAGGCTCACGAGGCTAAGATCGAAGTGGCCCAGCAGATACAGCAGGTACTGACACAAATAGCGCGACAGCTACGCTGCACTTATGTCCCCGAGTCTATGTACGCGGTGCACCGACGTGACCCGTCGCTCGTGCCCCGTGACCCGAGCGACAAGCGACGAGCGACTCAAGAGTCCGACTATTTCAGGGGTGGTCCGGATGGGCTGAGCGGCGAGATTGTGCGCTTCGTGACTGCGGATGCGTCTTCGGCGGGAGTGGACTCGGCAAATGGCTTGTTTGAAGTTGTCTACAGATTCGACGCAAGCAGGGGGCTTCTTTTGGCCAGCCAGTGTAGCTTTGCGCAGACGCTCGATGCGATGTCCGCAAATAGGGACTGGCAAGAAGTGCTCCGCGGCGTGGAGCAATTCGAGCTGACCTTTTTTGATGGACGCACGTGGCTGCCCAAGTGGGATTTCAAAAACAAGCGCAACCTGCCGGCGGCAGTGAGAATTGATATTAGCTGTGAAGATCGGAACGGTCGACGGTGCCGCTTTGCGACAGTCGCCCATATACCTTG
>CAZPJZ010000478.1:0-2651 GCA_964586995.1 uncultured Pirellulales bacterium
ATCCCGAATTTTCCTTTCACACATAGGTTGCCCTTGTTGGGGATGTAGTCAGGCTCTGTCGTGACTTTGATAATTCTGTTGGTTTTGGGGTTGACGTTAAGATCGACCTGACAACCGACGCCGCAGTACGCGCAGACGGTGCGCGTTTTTATCAGGTCTTTTTCTCGGCCTTTGCCGACGGCCGCTCGTTCAGTCATTGCCCCGGTTGGACAAACCGCGATACATCCGCCGCAGAGCACGCAGGTGCTTTTGAAAAGGTCCGTTCCAAACGCGGTGGACACCTCCATATCTTCGGGCTTGCCGGCAAACGTTAGGGCTTCGGCCATCGGGACCTCTTCGCAGTAGTTTACGCACAGGCCGCACAGAATACACTTGTCCGGGTCGTAAAGTATCGCTTCGCTGTTGGTGGTGTAATTCGGTCGGCCAGGCTTTCTCAATGCCGGGCCAAAATGCGCCTCGTCTGCCTGATAGCGGTAAGCATAATCCTGAAGTTTGCATGCGCCCTGGCGGTCGCAACTGGTGCAGGCTACGCGATGCTGCCCCAAGATAAGTTCCAGAATTGTCTTTCTTATTGCCGCGATTTCCTGGTTTTCGGTGCAGACCTTCATGCCATCGGCCACCGGTGTATGGCAGGAGGTAGCAAGCCCCGCCCGTCCTTCTATCTGCACGATGCAAAGCCGGCAACTGCCGATTGGCCGAACGCGAGGGTCGTAGCACAGATGAGGAATATCTATGCCGACGCTTTTAGCTGCCTCGAGAATCGTTGTGCCTTCTGCGACGGCGACTCCTCTTTCATCAATTTGAAGATGCACCTGGTTCATTGCTTAATCACCGCAGCCTCGAAGTCTTCGGGAAAAAGCTCCAACGCCGAGAGCACAGGAAGCGGAAAAGCCTGGCCCATTCCGCAGGTCGCCGCGGCCACACTGGCTTTCCCAATTTCGCGTAGGCGCTGCAGGTCATCGGCGGTGCCCCTGCCTGCCGAGAGTTTTCTTATGATTTCTTTCATTTTGACCGCACCGATTCGGCATGGCGCACAGCGTCCGCAGGATTCGACGCCATAAAAGTCAAGCAAGCTCTTGACGATATCGACTGCGCTTCTACCCTGCTCATAGACAATTACTGCCGCGGTTCCGATTCCACTGCCGGCATCGCGGATAGCCTGTGTCGTGAGCCTGCATCCCAGAGACTCGCCCGCCAGGAACGGACTTGTTCCGCCGCCCGGCTGTACCGCTTTTATGGGCCGGCCGTTTGCTGTGCCGCCGCCAAATTCCCTAACGAATTCCAGCAGTGTCCCCGCACCCATCTCCAGTTCGTACACACCGGATTTTTTCACGTCCCCGGACAGAGAAAAAAGCCTTGTCGCGGGGTCATTTTCGACGCCCAATCTTCGGTATTCATCGGCACCGCCGGCTATGATTATTGGCACGTTTGCAATTGTCTCGACGTTGTTCACCACTGTTGGCTTTCCAAAAAGCCCCGCCTCGCTTGGATATGGCGGCTTAATGCGGCTCATCGCACGACGCGCTTCCAGCGAAGCGATAAGCGCAAACTCTTCGCCTGCTATGTATGGCCCTCTGGCTCTAACCACTTGCAGGTTTGTGGAAAAATTTGAGCCGAGAATCCCTTGTCCCCAAAGTCCCGCTTTTCTTGCCTGGGCAGCCAGTTTCTCCCACAGCCGGGCGGTACTCTTGTACTGGCCCTTTATGTAGATATAGGTTTGCTCGGCGCCGATGGCATAGGCGGCAATCAGGATTCCTTCCACCACCAGCCAGGGGTCGCCATCCAGCAGGACCTTGTCTTTGAATGTACCCAGCTCGCCTTCATCGGCATTGCAGATGAAATATTTCGGTTGTTGCTTTTGCTGGGCGGTGAAAGCCCATTTAAGCCCTGTTGGAAATCCTGCACCGCCACGCCCGGTAAGGCCGGAGGCCTTGACTTGCTCAATCACCGATTCCGGTTTGCCGGCCAATGCCTGTCTTAGACCTTGCAGACCTCCCAGGGCCTCGCAGGCTTGCAGGTCCAGCGGCTCGTATTTGCCCACATTGCGTGTTAAGATTTTTGTTTCTTTCACCTTGACTATCCGTTTCCGGTCAGACTTTGAAGTAGCTATACGATGTCAGCGCACCGTAGATTCGTGCCTCCGAAACGCCGGTTCTTGCTGCGAGATCGCGGACCACCTCTTTGGGGACGTATCCGAACCTGTCCTGGACCTTACCCAGAATCATAAATAAGTTCTCGCTGGTAACGCCGCCGAGGCGCCGCAGGAGGTTTTGATAAGCTTCCGTTTTGAACTGCCTCATGTCTGCTATTTTCGATTGTCAATTTTCGATTGTCAATTTTCAATTTCTTGTTTTGGGCATTGTTCAAGTACAAGTATAATAGCCGGCCACGATTCTGTTGTGAAAGAATGACTGCTGGAAATGAGGAGAAAGTATGAAGCTTGACCCGACGAGAATGAAGGACTGGCAGATTGCCGAAGCTGCCGAGGAAAACATGCCAACTCCGGACCAGTGGCGAGAGAAAATGGGCTTAGAAAAAGATGAAATGCTTGCCTATGGGAGAATAGCCAAGCTGGATTTCTTGAAAATCATCGACCGTCTGAAGAAGAAGCCTGATGGTAAGTACATAGAAGTCACTGCTATAACCCCTAC
>CAZPJZ010000478.1:2661-2844 GCA_964586995.1 uncultured Pirellulales bacterium
CGCCGCTGGGCGAGGGCAAGACGACCACAACTATGGGCATTATCGAAGGCTTGGGCAAGCGAGGACTGAATGTGGGCGGTTGTATTCGTCAGCCCTCAGGTGGGCCTACTATGAATATCAAGGGTACTGCTGCCGGCGGCGGCCTGGCATTACTTATCCCGATGACCGAATTCTCTATGGGGC
>CAZPJZ010000479.1:0-2840 GCA_964586995.1 uncultured Pirellulales bacterium
CAAGGTAATTGGAAAGGCAAGCAGCTTATCGGTAAAGAGCACGCCGCGATGGCGGCGACTTCGTCACTGGCGAATTCTATCCCACGAACCGCCGGCAAGGAAGCCGAGATGATACCGTCTCAACGTTCGATGGGCTCCAGACAAATCCCCGATAATCAGTGCGACCACCTGGGCAGCTATAGCTGGCTGTGGTGGACAAACGGCGTCGACCGCGAAGGCAAGCAGCATTGGCCGGATGCTCCCACAGGCACGTATGGCTGCTTCGGACATGGCGGCCTGCGCGCCATGGTGGTTATGCCGAGCCTGGATTTAATCATAAGCTGGAACGACACCAGAATCCGCAGCCGGGAGATGGAAAATCATGTATTGAAGCTGCTCAAGGACTCTGTCATACGTTTTCGTCCTCGAAGTGGCCAGATTATTGTCGATCCGGAACATCCGCAGTGGCTCAAACGGGCCGGCGGCGGGCCATTTTTTATGTGTGGTCCCGGCGACCCGGAAGACTTTCTCTACCGGGGTAAACTGAATGCGGATGGGACGCGAAGCGGGGACCAGATGGCGTTGATTGAGAAGCTCAAAGGAACCGGTTCCAACTGTATTTATCTGATGGCGGTGCGCTCGCACGGAGGCGATGGAGACAAGACTCACAACCCGTTTGTTGACAACGACCCCAGTAAAGGTGTCAACCCAAAGGTGCTCGAGCAGTGGGAGGACTGGTTTGCGGAAATGGACAAAAACCGAATCGTTATATACTTCTTTCTTTATGACGACAGTACCCGAATTTGGGATACGGGCGACAAAGTTGGCAGAGAAGAGCGAGATTTCATCCAAACGCTCGTCAATCGGTTCGAGCATCATGGCAATCTGATATGGTGCATCGCGGAGGAATATGAAGAAGCGCTTAGTGCTCAGCGGGTAAAAAATATTGCCGCGGAGATTCGGGCAGACGACGATTATGACCACCCCATAGCAGTGCACAAGCATCACGGCTTGGATTTCTCAGAGTTCGCTGACGATCGGAACATTGACCAGTTTGCCATTCAGTACAATGTTGACCGTGCAGCCGATTTGCACAAGGGCATGGTCGACGCCTGGAGAGAGGCTGCCGGCAGATATAGCTTGAACATGGCTGAATGCGCTTCGCATGGCACAGGATCCGAGGCCCGCAAAAAGAGCTGGGCCTGCGCCATGGCGGGTGCCTACGTCATGGTTCTGAGAATGGATATTGCGACCACATCGAAGAGCGACCTGGAGGATTGCGGCCGACTCGTGCGGTTTTTCGAGTCCACCAACTTTCGTGAAATGTCGCCACACGATGAATTGGCCCATCACGGAACAAAATATGTCCTGGCGCGGCCTGGACACAGTTACATTGCATATGCGCCGGAACTGCAAGGCAGAATTGGATTGAAGGATTTGAAAGCAGGGACCTACGAATTTTACTGGTTTGATTGCGCCAGCGGCAGGGAATTCACGCAGGCGAAAATAAAGGTCGATGCCGGGGACCAAACCTGGACTAAACCTCGCAGTATGGGTGACGAGTTGGCAGTCTATATTAAACGTGTTGAAAAGCAATAAGAAAACGAGAGGGGAAAAGCTATGAAATCTTCAAGATCGATTTGGCGTTTTGCCGTGCTGATGCTGTGTGGGGCGACAGTGTTTTTCGTCTGTTCTTGCGCTGCTCCGGAGCCTGCGCTAATACCGAGAGAGGTCGTCCTTGGCAATCCGGCAAAGATGGAGCCCAAGATTTCTCTGGACGGGACGATGCTGGCGTATCTTGCTTCGGTCAACAATGTACAGAACGTCTGGGTAAAAACCATTGGTAAGGAAGATTATAGAGTCGTTTCTAAGGCCGACAGCCATGGGATATGGTACTATTTTTGGGCGGAGGACAGCCGGCATATAATGTACTTGCAGGATGTGGACGGCGATGAGAACTGGCGGCTGTACGCTGTCGACCTCGGAACACATCAGATCAAGGACTTGACCCCTTATGAAGATGTCCAGGTTCAAATCATCCACAGTGACAAGCATTTTCCCAATGAATTGCTGGTTGCAATGAACAAAGAGGACCCGAAAGTGCACGATGTGTACCATCTCGACCTTCTCACCGGAAAGCTCGGTCTGGTTGCCAAGAATCCGGGTAATATCATCTTTTGGCTGGCTGATGCAGATTTGAAGGTTCGCTGCGCCATGGCCGCAACTCCTGACGGTGGCTATGATCTGTTGATAAGGGAAAGTAGCCAGTCAGACTGGCAGAAATTGCTCACCTGGGGACCACAAGACAGCATGTCGAGCAGGCCGCTTGGTTTTACCAAGGACGGAAATTCTCTGTATTTAATTGATTCACGTGATGCAAATACCGGCCGTCTGGTCAAGATGGATATAAGGAGCCGGGACATCAACGTAATTGCAGAAGATCCGCAGTACGATGTCAGCGAGGTGACGGTTCATCCGGATTCATACCAAGTGCAGGCTGTTGCATTTGAGAAGGCCCGAACCGAATGGGTAGTTCTCGATGACTCCGTCCGGGACGATTTCAAAGTGATTGCCAAGTTGGACGATGGTGACTTTGCTATATCTGGGAGGGACAACGCGGATAAGACATGGGTGGTAAGCTTTACTAAGGATAATGGGCCCATATCGTATTTTGCTTACGACCGGGAAAAGAAAAAGGGGACCTTTCTGTTTAATCACATGCCCGAACTGAGCAGATATAAGCTGGCCCGTATGGAGCCGATTTCTTTCACGGCGCGGGATGGGCTGACTATCCATGGTTACATTACTTTTCCGACGTGGAGGGCGAGGAAGAATTTGCCGATGGTGCTCAGCGTTCACGG
>CAZPJZ010000480.1:0-2836 GCA_964586995.1 uncultured Pirellulales bacterium
CATCACCATACCCGGCCCACCACCATAAGGCTTGTCGTCGACTTTTCTGTATTTATCCTGAGCAAAATCTCTGATATTGGTAAGGACGATATCGACTATGTGCGCCTCTTGAGCCCTTTTTATCGTCGAGCAGGTGAGCGGCGACTGGAACATCTCCGGAAAAAGCGTCAGAACGTCGATTCTCATTGCTGCTCATTGCCACTCTGTTCCGAAGCGGTCTGCTCTTCTTGCTCGGCTTTTTGGTCGGTTTTGGCTTCAGCCTGGGCGGGCTGAGTCTGGGGCTTTTTTTCAGCTTTGGCGGCTTCGGCTTCGGCCTTGGCTGTTTCTTGCGCCTGCTTGGCGGCCTTCTCGGCAGCGATTCGTTCCGTTTTGGTGAACGGCTTGCCTTTGGCGTGGGCGGTCGCTCTGGCCTTTGCCCGGCGAGCCGCCTTCTCTTCGGCGTATTTATGCTTTAATCCGGCCCGAAGCAGTATCTCAGAGACCGTGTCGGTGGGGACGGCTCCTTTTTCCAGCCAATACTGGACGCGCTCGCGTTTCAGCACGACCTGCTTGGCCTGGTCTTTTTCGATCGGGTCGTAATGGCCCAGCTTCTCCAGAATTCTGCCGTCTCGGGGCGTACGGACGTCGACCGCATTGATTCTAAAAAACGGCCGATGCCGCCTGCCCATCCTCATTAGTCGCAACTTTACTGCCATAGTCTTTCCTTTCTATACTGCTCTATAATCAATTTTCGCGATTCCCACATAATCGGGACAGCGAAACACGTTTGCAGAGTTCACTCAATTCTAACAGAATTTCTGTCAATATCCTCATAAATTGCATCTATCCTCTTTTGAGCGGCTATAGTTTCCTTTATCGCGGCAGCAATCTGGCAATAATGCCTGATATCATCCAAGGATAGACGTCTGCCTTTTCTATCCTTGAGCCACTTTTCCATAACCCGATACCCGCCTATCTGGTAGTCCCATATATCTTTGCCAATCGGGCCAAAGTATTGGGCCGGATTCACGTACACTGCCTTCTTGCTCTGGTCATACGCAACCTCTGCGACAAGATTATCACCTTTGCCCTCAAACTTTGCGACAGGTTTAGACGACCTATCAAACTTCATAAGATGAAGGGCAACCAACTTTTCCCCGAGCTTGGCCACCTTGCTAAAGACCTTGTAATCTGCACAGAAGGGAATCCGTGGGAAATCGCTCTTCAAGAATTCAGCGTAATGTTGACGGTAGATGTTCGAGTACAAAACAGCATAGATATAATAGAGTATCTCTTCGGGCATCGGCTGTACGCGATATGCCCTTTGTAGTTGCTCAAATACTCCCTTGTCAATGTTCACTTCACGCTGGTAAGTTTTGGTCTTATTGTTGTTGTATAAATCCTCGTCGGGATAAAGGTAAAGCGGGAAATTTGCGTTCCCACCTCGATAAAAAAGATTAAGATCCGTCATGGTTTCGGTGCAGAACACAACATTCCAGGGTTTTTCCAAACCTACAACTTGGCCGGCCCTGCCGACACACAAGCCCAAATTATGATGCATCAGATGCCGCATAACTTCTCTGCGAGACCTTTCCACGACTGCATCATTATAAAAAATCCAGCGCCGGTCAAATGGTCTGTAAAGAATTGGCATTACTTGCTTTTCCCAGTTTTCCTCCGCTCTTATTTTTTCGCGAGCACTCTTCACTTTCCAGTTGGTTTTGTCCCGTAAGTCAAAAGATTGTTTTATCTGACTGTCGCTAATGTTCTCATTGCGGAACATTCTTATTCGGTGCTCAAGCTCGGCCTTGTCGGTCGAGATTACAAAGTCGTCCCGGCTTGTAACCACACCAACACTATTAACCGGGAATATCTCGGTTATTTTGGGATACTTTTCATAGGCTGAGAGTAATCTTTCGTCCCGAGGTACGAAGAAATAAAACTCCGATTTTGGTGTTAACGTCGTCCAATTTGTGCTCTTAACATGATTATTCTTCAGCCATTCATATTTTATTTCGCGTAGGCCCCAGTCATCTTTGTGCATAATCCTTCGTTTGAGACCCTTTTTCTTGACGGCTAAGATGATCGCCACACCTTGTTGAATATCGAACACGTTTTCATCTTTTGAGCCATCGGGGCATTTTTCTTTTTTCTTGGTATTTCCGTGCAGGTCAAGTATGTAGATTTGGTTGAAGCTATTCATCAAAGATTGCCGCATCCCGCGGAAGGTGGGATTATCCAGATAGCTGTGATTGGTAATAAAGCCCAGAACACCTTCGCTGGCCTGGTCGATCTTCCACTGGGCAAAACGTATGAACTTGACGTAGTCATCCTGGAGCCACTTGGGATTTCTTTCGCCCAGGTCTTTGCCGTCAACTTTATAGTATTCGCGGATTTCCTTGCTTATCCAGGGACCTTTATTGGCTGAATGCCCGGAATAAGGGGGATTACCGAGAATGACAAGGATAGGCGTTTCTCTCTTTACTGCACCTGCCGCGTGCGATTCTTCAGAAAGCGAGCTCATACCCGGCAGCCTGCTTTCGGCAAGCTCTTCTTGCTCAAGTGCGTTCGTCAGGTACAACTTGAATCTCTCATCTTCGCCGAGCGTATAGCCAAGTTCCTCGAGCAGAAAACCGATTTTCAGATGTGCGATGGCATAAGGCGCCATCATAAGCTCAAAGGCGTAAGAGTTCTTCAGAATATGCCTGCGTATAAGCTCACTTACACCTCCCGTACCATAGCGGGTTGTAAATTCGTTCACGGCAACCTTCGCGGCCTCGGCAGGGAATGTCAACGTGCCGGCAGCGGGATCAAGCACAGTTACTGAGTCCGTAGCAAAACCGTCGCCTTTGCCGAA
>CAZPJZ010000481.1:0-2832 GCA_964586995.1 uncultured Pirellulales bacterium
AAGGCCAACCGTAATGCACGCGCATTGCTTATTCTTGTGCCTCTATTTATCGTGAACCTTTTGTGGTTGGGCCTCAGAAAAGTCATAGGTTTTCCTTCCACTTCTATCGTGGTCTTTGACCAGTTGATCGTCTCACTGGCGCTGAGCATCACGCTGCTCTGGCTGCTCGCTCACAAGCTCGACAAAGTCAATCGGTTTATCACATTCCTTCTGGCTGTCGGCGTAATGGCGGCGCTCGGATTACTGGCGGCCGTCTCCTATGGCGGGCTTGAGCTTACCGAGGAAACTGTCCTGCTGGCCATATTATTCGCTGTGTTCGCGGTTGCAATGCTGGTTGCTTTTGCCCTTGCCGGGTGGAGCTGCCGAAAAAGATTTAGCGCGATAGGTTTCATGCTCTGGCTGCTCGTCTGGACTGTCGCAGCGGGTGTTGCCACCGTGCTGGCCTATGTCGCGGTTGTAGTTATTGTCGCGGCCGTCTCTGGTTTCTCGGCGCATTTCTCGATTCCAATGCTGGCTCCAGTTCTTGTTGCGGGCGTCGTCGTTGGCCTCTGTTTATATGTGATCGACCTGCCTTATATGCTTTTAGTGTTGTGCACGCCGTTTTTCCGCGAGCGGTTTTATGCCTGCCTTCATTTAAGGTCGATGTCCGGGGCCGGCGGTGAGCCTAATGTGGCAGAATCCAACCTGGACACGTCCGGAAAGCAGGAATCCGGCTGAAAGGAGCTAAGCCACCAAGACTTGTCAGAAACAAAAATGTTGAGAAGGCCCATATAATATTGTAACATACTGGTTGCGGCTTACGTCTTCACATATATGATAGGTCGAGAACAGGCCTTCGGGCTATCGGGAAAGGGAGTATGTTTTCGAGGTGCTAAAATGAACAGAAAAGCCCATATCTATCTGGCTCACGGCATCATTCTGGTCCTGACATCGGCGGTTGTGGCCCAAGAGGTTCAGTGGCTGCGGTATCGGTCGTCGCGCGAGGCTTCATCGATTGTCACGGATATGGGTCTGCAAAGACTCGAGCTTACCGGCGAGAAGCCCACCGGGGTGAATCTGCCGAAATTTGAGGGCGCAGAACCGCTTTTTGTCAAATGGTCCAGCCCGATGGTCGAACGCGGCTACCTGTGGGTGGCTCTTGATCGGACGCAGAAATACGGGTCGTACGACCGGCTCTTCATTGATGCAAACGACAACGGCCGGCTCGACGATGAAACTGCGACAGCCGCTTATCGCAGCGACCAGTACAGTGCGGACTTTGGCCCCGCAAAGGTCGTTTTCCAAGGCGAGGACGGGCCAATTACGTATCATCTGAATCTCCAATTCTATGGCCGCGGCAACCGTAGGCAGTTGTATGTAAGGTCGGGCGGCTGGTATGAGGGTGACATCATGCTGGCGGGGCAGAAGAAACACTGCCTGCTCATCGACTATAACGCCAACGGTGCCTTTAATGACAAGTCCATAAACTTCGGCGAATGTGACCGGATTCGGATTGGCGATACGGACAGCCGGGAAACTCGTTTTGCCGGCAGCTACATTGAACTTGACGGGACGCTATACAACCTGGAAGTCGCGCGCGACGGGGCCTGTGTGAAGCTTACAAAGTCAGAAGGCGTAAAATTCGGCGACGTCAGGCTGCCCCAATCTGTCACTGAGTTCGCCGCGGCAGGGGAAAACGGGCTATTCATTCGCAAGCCGGAGAATGGCCGGTGCAGCCTGCCGGTGGGCAAGTATCGCATCGAGCACTGGACCATCCAGCGTAAGGACGATAAAGATGCGGAGTGGAAGCTGCAAGGGGCGTACTTTGGCGGCACGGGCCTTTTTGATGTTAATGAGGTGCAAGCGGCTGAACTTTCGGTTGGTGAGCCGATAGTCTGTGTTCTGCAGGCAGACCAGAGGGAGCCTGGATATTATTTCTTCGGTCAACAGCTAAAAGGCAAACTTGGCGAGCGCTTAGAGCTGACTCGCAACAACGCCCGTCCACAGCCGCCGAAGGTGCGCATCAAAAATAAAGACGGAGAATACGACCGCACCTTCACATTCGAGTACGGCTGAGGCGGCACCTGTTCGCTCTCGTGGCGAGAGCCTAAGAATGTGCAGGGCCCGTTTATTGCAACAGTTGACATCGGCAGCCCCTTCGAGGTGACAAGCACGCCGTACACGATAGCAGGGCGACCCATCGAGCCGGCGATTGTTGTCAGGCGACATGTCTGGCCAGTCCTTGTGGTCGTTCCGGTCCTTGCCGTCGTTTCACTGATTATCGCCGGCGTGGTGGTCTTGCTTGTCCACAAGGGACAGGCTCGGCAACGATAATGCTAAGTTGAAGGAGCCTACATTCGGTTGGCCCGGCGGCCACAAGGGGAATAAGCATGCGCGAAAAAAGGGCGAGGCAAGTGGTGTTAACCGCACCGAGCCCTCTGCGGCCTCGGCGGTAAAAAATAAATAGTGTGCCCATAGGGCGGCCAGACACGGACTGCTGACAGAGGGCAGACGACAAACAACTTAACCTCTGTCTTGCCACTGTATATTGCCTCGTGCGCAGAACGCAATGCGCAATACCATTACGCAATACGGGCTAACCGTTTAGCACCCATCCTTGACGATAGGTCTTGCGGATGTACTGGTCGGCCTCCGGGCAGTTGGTCGCCTTAAGGTTCTTGTCGTCCCACTCGAGTTTCTTGCCCACGCGATAGGCAACCAGAGCCAGCAGGTTGTTCTCAATAAGTGCTCCGGAATAGTCGAAATTGCACGTCGTGGGCTTACCCGTCTTGCACGCGATGATCCATTCCTGGTGGTGGCCGGGCGACGGAGGGATCAGATCTTCGGGCTTGG
>CAZPJZ010000482.1:0-2821 GCA_964586995.1 uncultured Pirellulales bacterium
GCCTGTATCGGCGTCGGCGGTATGGGAGCAAGTGACGTAGGACAGGTCAGCAGGGAGAACCTATTCGCGCTGTGTGACGTGGACTGGCGGCATGCAGCCGGCACGTTCGAGCGGTATCCTGCGGCAAAAAAATATCGTGACTTCCGCGAGATGCTTGAAAAAGAAAACAAAAACATCGACGCCGTCACGGTATCCACGCCTGACAATACGCACGCTGTCGCAGCAATGATGGCGATAAAGATGGGAAAGCACGTCTATTGCCAGAAGCCGCTGGCGCACGATATGTACGAGGTGCGTAAGCTCACCGAGGCCGCTCGCCAGCACAAGGTGATGACGCAGATGGGCATTCAACTGCACGCCGAGAATTGCGTCAAGTACGTCGTGGAGTTTATTAAGTCCGGCGTGATTGGCAAGGTTCAAAGGGTGGATATCTGGAGCGGCAAGGATTGGGGTGGGGGCACTCGGCCCAAAGAAACGCCGCCCATTCCGCCGACGCTGGACTGGGAGCTCTGGTTGGGCCCAGCGCCGCATCGGCCCTACCATCCAAGCTATCTGCCGGGCGAGTGGCGGCGCTGGTGGGACTTCGGAACGGGCACATTAGGCGATATGGGCTGCCACATTATTGACCCTGTCTGGTGGGCACTGGATTTAACCTATCCGACCTCGGTCGAAGCCCAGCCCGGTCCGTTCAATGATGAGACCTATCCACGCAAGACGGTTGTTCGATACGAATTTCCGGCACGGGGCGATTTGCCGCCGGTAACGCTTAGCTGGTATGACGGCGCCAACCAGCCGCCGCGCCCCCAAGACCTTGAAGAGGGTCGGAATCTGCCCGACCAGGGTGGGCTTTATTATGGCGAAAGAGGTACGATACTTGCCCCGCACGGCGGCAATCCCAGGCTGATACCGGAATCTAAGATGAAAGGTTTTAAGCTGCCTGAGCCATTGCTGCCGCGAGAGGTGAACCACTATCAGGATTGGATTAGGGCGTGCAAGGGTGGCCCGAAGCCGCTGGCAAATTTTGACTACTCCGGCCCGCTGACCGAGACGATTTTATTGGGCAACGTGGCCGCCTGCGCCGGGCAAAAATTACAGTGGGATGGTCCAAACTTCAAAGTCACTAACCTGCCCGAGGCTAACAAGTATTTGAGACGTCAATATCGCCAGGGCTGGACTCTATGAGCGTTTAGCGTGCAGCGTAGAGCGAATAGGGAAAGACTGAACGCTAAACGGTATACGCTCTACGCTGTGATTTACCGAACATTTGAAGTCGAAAATTGCAAGAAGGAGACAAACAGATGGACGGATGGCAGAAGTTAATCATTGTATTGCTGGCGTTTGCACTTGGCAGCAGTTTACTGCCGAGGGTGTACGCCGACAGCCAGAAGGATTGGCATCTGGGCATGCAGGCGTACAGCTTCAATCGGTTCACGTTTTACGAGGCTATAGATAAGACTAAGGCGCTCGGCCTGAAGTACATCGAAGCTTACCCCGGCCAGCGACTCAGCCAGGAAAAACCCAATATCAGGGCAGATCACAATATGTCGCCCGAGATAAGAAAAGAAGTCTTACAGAAGCTGCGTGAGTCGGGCGTAAGGCTCGCAAATTACGGCGTGGTTGGGCTGCCAAACAACGAGGCGGAATGTCGAAAGGTATTTGATTTTGCCAAAGATATGGGCATCGAGACCATCGTCTCTGAGCCGCCGGAGGATGCCTTTGACCTGATTGACAGACTGTGCAAGGAATACGAGATTAATGTAGCCATTCACAATCATCCAAAGGATTCTCATTACTGGGACCCTGAGACCGTGCTGAGAGTCTGCCAGGGCCGAAGCCCGCGAATCGGCGCGTGCGCCGATACCGGGCACTGGATGCGTTCTGGCGTAAATCCGGTCGAGGCGATCAGAAAGCTCAAAGGCCGGATTATCAGCCTGCACTTCAAAGATCTGAACGAGTTTGGCAATCGCGGAGCACACGATGTTATCTGGGGAACAGGCGCGGGCGATGCCCGGGCTATCCTCACGGAACTGGCCCGACAGAATTTCAAAGGCGTATTCTCCATCGAGTATGAGTACAATTGGTTGAACTCGATGCCGGAGATCGCCGGCTGTGTGGCATTTTTTAGAAAGGTCGCAGCCGAACTGAGCACCGCCGAGCACAAAGATGTCTTTAAGAAGGACCTTTCCAACGCTGTTATGGCGCCCAACTCCTGGGCTTTTGATGCGGAGGGTGTTCTTTCGCCCACGCCTGGCGGGCACAGTGACATCTGGACAAAAGAACGCTACGGTAACTTCACACTGGAACTGGATTTCAAAGTTCCCGAAGGTGGCAATAGCGGCGTCTTTATACGCACGGGCAGTATAGAAAACTGGATTAACACCGCCATCGAAGTCCAGATTCACGCCACTACCGATGGGACAAAGCACGGCCAATGCGGCGCTATTTACGACTGTCTGTCGCCCTCAAAGGAGGCGGTCAAAAAGCCGGGCGAGTGGAACCATTACGTCATCACCTGTCTGGACAATAAGATTTATGTAAATCTTAACGGCGAAGACATCATAGACATGGACCTGAATCTCTGGACCGAGCCGCACAAAAACCCCCAGGGGACTAAGAACAAATTCCCCACCGCCTACAAGGATATGCCGCGCGAGGGACACCTGGGCTTTCAATATCACGGCAATCCAATATGGTTCAAGAATCTAAAAATCAAATCATTTGACTGAGGGTAACTGCAATGATGCACACACGAATGCAAAGCAATAAATCCATCGTATTCAGTGGGACCGTTATCTGCGTCACCGTCTTGATTTTCAATTTG
>CAZPJZ010000483.1:0-2810 GCA_964586995.1 uncultured Pirellulales bacterium
GCTGCGTCTGCTGGAGTTTGAACCGGTGCGTTATCATAAAATCTACGTCGATTTTTCCAGAGGCTATCAGGTCAATCGCCCTCTGTGTGCACTCGTTCTGCCTTCTAACGTTTATCAGAGTAAGCTCTTTTCGGCGCAGCTTGTCGATGGAAAAACTAACGCGCTCGATGCGGGGGATTCCGACCAGCATCAGTTTGCCGCCCGGCCTGAGAAGTTCTACCGCCTCATCGAGCGTTTCCTGCTGGCCAGCGCACTCGTAGACAACGTCGACGCCAAGCGGCTCCCGCTTGAGAATCTCCTTTACGATGTCCTGCCTTTGTGGATTTCCCGCCCAAACGGCACCGACCTTTTTAGCCATGTCGAGGCGGTAGTCCAATTTATCGGTCACGTAGATTGCCTCCACATTTTCGGCCTGCGCCGCCGCCATACAGCTAAGTCCTATTGGGCCGCAGCCCAGGATCGCGACCCTGGCATTTCTTGGAAGCTCTGATTGCCTTACCGAATACATACCTATAGCAAGCGGTTCGCACAAAACTGCCTGCTCCAGCGTAATCGCGCCGTGTGTGGGGAAGCAGCTTTCCTGCGGCATGACGATGAATTCGCAAAGGCATCCGTTACCTTGCCCGGGCGTACCCAGAAAGCGCAGGTTGTAACAGGTGTTTTCTCTGCCGCGATGGCACTGGTCGCACTGATGGCAGGATACAGCCGGGTCGACCACCACCTGCTCGCCGACTTTAACGCGAGTGACGGATTTACCTGTAGCTTTTACCGTGGCGGCACACTCGTGGCCTACAATGAAAGGATACTGCACGACCTGTGCACCGATTCTGCCGGTCTCATAGTAGTGCACGTCCGAGCCGCAAACGCCAACCTTTTCGATCTTTAGAAGGACGTCTCCATCCTTTTCTACTTTTGGCTCCGGCACATCCATCACTTGCATTTGGCAGATGCCGGTTAGTACAGCCGCTTTCATATAACTACTCCGGTCCAACCGTCGCCCCATTCGGCAAGCTCAGGGCAGGCATACCGATGACGGCTAAACTTGTAGCAGAAATCGTGGATTATTGCCATGATTACTTCATGGGTACAAGTTTTATCTCAAAGAGTTTGGGCCAAAATTTTCCGGTCACGAATAGCCGGTCATTGACGGCATCGTACGCAATGCCGTTGAGGACATCAACCTGTCGGGTACGGTCCTGCAAGGGCAAAAGGCCGGTCAGGTATATCCAGCCGGTTACCTGGCCCGTCTGGGGCGAGATTCTTACGACCAGCTCTGTTGGCCAGACATTGGCGAAAATCTCACCCTTAACATATTCCAGCTCATTAAGCCCGCTGACGCGTCTATTGTTGTCATGTACCTCAATACGCCCGGTTTGCTCAAAGGTTTCAGGGTCCAGCAAGTACAGCGTTGACGTGCCGTCGCTCATGATTAAGCGTTTTCCATCGTGTGTAATGCCCCAGCCCTCGGTTGCATAATCGAACCTTCGCAGCAACTCGAAGTTGTCTTTGGTGTAGACAAATCCGACATGCGCCTTGTAAGTCAACTGGATTATCTTGTCTCTGTAGAGGGTAAGGCCTTCTGCGAAGAATTCAGCGGGCAGTTTGCGTATTTGTAGAATCCTGCCCGTCGCCAATTCGACTTTGCGCAACGTTGAGATTCCGTGAAGCCCGGTGCTCTCATACAAAAAGCCATCTTCGAATGTCAGGCCCTGCGTAAAAGCCTTTGGGTCGTGGTAGTAAGTCTTAACAACCTTGTATGTGTAGACTGCTGGCGTCTTAGCAGTCTTTGAGTCAGAGCAGCCGGAAATAAATAGCAAGAATGGCAAAGCAATTAGAGCGATTCTCGATGCTCGATTTTCGATACTCGATATTAGACGAGTATCGAGTATCCAGTATCGAGCATCCAGTCTGAACCGGTCATACATTGAATCTGAAATTGATAATGTCACCATCCTGCACTATATAGTCTTTGCCTTCCAGCCGAATCTTACCCGCTGCTCTTAGGGCCTTTTCACTGCCGTGCTGTTTCAGCTCATCAAAGGCAAAGGTCTCGGCTCTGATGAAGCCCCGTTTAATATCACTGTGCACTTTTCCCGCCGCGTCCAGCGCGGTAGTACCCTGCTTTATGGGCCAGGCGCGCAGCTCATCTGAGACCACCGTCAGAAAGCTAATCAAACCCAGCGCCCGGTAGCAGCTTCGGACAAATTTGCTTGCTGCCGATTCAGTGATTCCCAAATCGGCCATGAACTCTTTTCGGCTCTGGGCGTCCAACTGCGTCAGCTCGTGCTCGAGCTTGGCGCAAAGGGTCACGACCTCCACGGAGCCGTCGATCGTGCCGGAGAAATCGAATTTTTTGCCCGATTGGTCCTCACCAACGTTCACCACAACTGCCATCGGCTTCAACGTCAGGAATCCGAGCGATTTTATCATCTCGCGTTCGGCCTCGGTCTCGATGGCGGAACTAATCGGTTTTTCTGCCTCGATGGTTTCCTGCAGTTTCCTCTGAAGTGCCAGCTCGGCCTTATCGTGGGCCTGCGTTGGCGTGGGCTTGTGGACCTGCTTTTCGAGTTTTTCTACCCGCGTGGTGACTAATTCCAGATCGCTGAGCAACAGCTCCGTCCGCAATTCAGCCAGATCTCGCGCTGGATCCACGCTATTTCGGTAGGGTGGCACCGCTGGATCTTCGAACGCCCGCGCGATCAGAACGAGCATATCCACGGTCCTTATCTGGTTGATCGATCGTCTGGCTGCCGCCCGGCCGTGCTCATCCAGAAGATTGAATCCGGGCAAATCAAGACAGTCGATTGTTG
>CAZPJZ010000484.1:0-2810 GCA_964586995.1 uncultured Pirellulales bacterium
GTCCATGTCGGCTTTTGTGCCCATCAAAACACAGTGGTGAAAGCACACCGATTCCTCCCGGTAAATCTTGTAACAGATCGGCAGGTCAAACCTCGCAGGGTCAATCTCTTGCCAATATCTTTTAGTGAGTCTATGGCGCCAGGGCTTGGTGTGCGGGCTGTACAATGTGCAGGAGTTGAGCGGCTGGTAGCTCGGCTCGATCGGGCAGCCGAGCTCGGCGGCGAGAGCTTTCCGAAATTCTGTCACCGGCAGCGATTTGAAATCGCCAGGATTGTATCGAAAAGAGAAGTTGTAATATGCCGCCGTCGTCTCTCTTTTGTCACGCCGCATCGGCTGCACGCCAGGAAGCTCCGAGAGCATGGAATTCAAATACTGTGCGTTATCTTCACGAAGGCGGTTCTGCTGCGGGAGTCGTTTCAGCGCTTCAATGAGTAACGCCGCCTGAAAATCCGTGATTCGGTAGTTTCCGGACTGGATGAAATTGCCTTCGTCGCTGTAGATGCCCGTGCCCTTCTCGGCAGACTTTTTTTTCTCGGGTCTTCTGCCACAATTTCGCAGCGCATCGAGTTTTTCATATAGTTGCGAATCGCTGGTGGTAAGAGCTCCGCCTTCTCCTGCCGTCATTAGTTTCGATAGTTGGAAACTGAAGCTGCCGACGTCGCCGATGCTGCCGGCCATTTTTCCGTTCCACCGCCCGCCATGCTTGTGAGCACAATCTTCGATCACCCGAAGACTATGTCTGCTGGCAATCCTGGTGATCGCATCCATGTCGGCAAAACTCCCGTACAGATGAACCGGAATAATGGCCTTCGTTCGCGGCGTGATTGCCTCTTCAACCTTTGCCGGATCGATGCACCAGGTGTCTTGGCAGACATCAACGAGTATCGGCACGGCATTTACGTCCAGGACGCTCGCTGCCGTCGCCTGCCAGGTCAGTCCGGGCACAATCACCTCATCGCCCCATCCGATTCCACACGCCTCCAGCGCCAGTTGTAGGCTCACGGTTCCGTTGGCGACGGATAGGGCATATTTAGCACCAATAAACTCCGCAAAGGCCTTGTTGAACTGCGATTCTTTAGGCCCGTTATATGACCAGACGCCGCTGTTTAACACGTCCAGCAGGGCGCGTTCTTCGTTCTTATCCCAGACGGGCCATTTCGGCCACGGATTCACTTTTATGTCACGCACGGGCTTTCCACCATTGATGGCCAGTTTGCTCATGTCAGTTTCCTTTGCTCGATAGTGTGTCTGATCCGGCTGTTACCGGACCAAAGTAACAAATTTGCCCGGCGGCGGCAATCGTCCGGCAGGTACTTTGTCCGCCTTTGGCGCTCTTTACTGAATTCTCTTTAGAAATCTTGCCATCCAGTAGGGCAAAAGGAATATGTCGCCGCTATATTCCCGGCGTCCACCGTCCCCGCCGTCCAGACGAAAAGCGTTGGCGTTATGCTTGCTCATCAGGCGCTCATCGGGCGGCAAGACTTTTCGCGTAGTCTGCTGGCGGAAATTAGGTTCCAGAAAGTCCAAATCTTTACGATGGCTGTTTTTTATACCCCAACTGATCGTGTCCAGCGGAAACTCTTTTAATGTCCATATACTTTCGTCCAAATCGAAATCGGCGGAACATGTGGCGGCATAAATGAAATTCCACAGCGGATTTTTCTCCGGGCGTTCAATCTGCCAATGGTCCTCTATCGCCAGGCGATATTTTTCACGCAGGTCGTCCGACGGAGCGTATTTGTATAGATTCCAGTAGGACAGGAAAGCCAGCTCGTCATCGGAATGATTCCATTCGGTAGTCAGGTCGATGCCCGGAACGCGAGCCAGTTTTGTCACGGGGGTCATGATGTTTTCCAAGTAGCCGTGCTTTTGAAGCAGCTCAAGGGCCTTGTCTTTATAAATTTGCTTGCCTGTGAAATGGTATGCCGCCTGCAGAAATGAAATGATTTCGATGGAGTTGAGTCTGCGGTCGCCGACCTGACGGGGGAACTGATTCACATAGTCCGGATTCCACTTGCCCCAGAGAGTAGGCTTGCCATCGTAGTCGATAAGGTACAAATTATTTCGCACGATGTGGCTCATGATTTTATCCATCAGGCTAATCGCCCGTTGGCGCCACTTCTGGTCCGGGATTATTTCTGCGAATATGGTGTAGGCGAAAAAGTGCCCCACGATTTCATCGCTGCTTGTTGTGCCTTTCCAGGTCCAGATTCCATCCTCGCCGCTGTGCCAATGCTGCTTATCTGCGATTTCGTACCCGGCCCGCTCGAAAGAGCGGGCCGGGAAGCCATCCAGAGGATTGATGCGTTCCAGACGCTCCATCGCCTCGAATGACTCGTAGCAATTCTGCAACGCATCCTCCGACTTGGTGACAGCGTACCGGAAAAGCTCGCCCGCCAAATACATAGCCGTCCACAGCCCATCGTTATCGCTGTCGACCAGCGCTGCTGTTGATAAATCGCCGGGCTTATCCATAACACAGGTGCTGTTTAAGCCGTAGCGTATGTGGCGTTGTCGCGTGAGGCGGTCAAAATGAGTTGCCTTTTCCTCAAGGGTCGTCATTTTGAAGTGGATAATGCTCAGCCCGAGCTGCGAGAGAATCAGCCCTGAACCATCTGGCCCTTGCCAAATATCAACGACATTGTCATCCACAAGCCATCGTTTCGAAGCGTAATAATCTATTTGACCATCCCTATGGTAAGCGAACGTCCCCTTGGGTGTTCCAAACCAGATTTTGTCGCCGATCTGCTTAATGCAGCGTATATCCGTCCAGGGTAGTTTTCTTTGGGCAGCAGATTGTTGAGTAAAGG
>CAZPJZ010000485.1:0-2808 GCA_964586995.1 uncultured Pirellulales bacterium
ACAGGGTAGCCTTGCCTTCCCAGACGTCTGCCTCACCGGTGTTGGTAATCGTTGCGGTTACCGTGAATTCACTATCTAAAGCCTGTCTACTGCCATCGTCAGGTGCGCTGATATCCACCTCGAGATGTGCCGCAGGATACTGGTAAACGTCTGTGCGATCAGAAGCTGCAAATGATTTACTCGCAGTATCCGTTCCAGACACATTGACGAAGATTATTGTATTGTTACATGGATCAAGGTTAATACTCTTATCGCAGTGCAATGTCCATGTAACTACCTTTGATTCGTCACCCGTGAGAACAATGGGAAGTGCAGGTTCAGGTCCGCTCACTACATGAGCACCCACCACAGGGGATATGTTCACATCCGCATAGGTAATCGTGGCATCGAGGCAATCCTTCAGGTTATGGAGCAGAGCTGTTACCGCAAATTCCGTAGAGGTCGCAACAAACGTACAATTTCCAGGCGATAAAATGTCCACTGTAACTTCTGCCGGCTTCTTCTGATGAATGGTTGTAATGTCCGAGTATATCGTATATGGAGGAGTTGTTGAATTTACCCTGACGCGGAGTTTGACATCGCCTGGGCCTGTGCAGTTCATCTGCCATGTGACTTTGGCTGATTTACCAGCTTTGAGCGTACCCACAGTAATTGGATTAGGCTGATTATACGCAAATGAGACATTGCCCTCCCATGATAAGTTAGCGAGTATTCCGCCAATATCCGTAGTTCCGCCGTTGGTAATATTTGCCTTGACGGTGAACGACTGATTAATAAGGAAGTCTGTGCACGTTACAGGCTCTAGTATTACCACGGTAAACGGTATTTGCTTGATAGTCCCGTTACAAGGTATGTGTATATTATTAGGGAGAACTGACACGCCGGTGTTCTCATCTTTCCCGGAAAGCACTGTAATTCCTATATCGACATTACCCGCTCCATCGCAGTGGAGCTCCCAGATAGCTTTCTTTGATCCGTTGCCGCCGGGAATAGTGCCTAAGTCTTGGGTCCATGGGTCATTGGGATTTATAAGACTTGCGGGACCGGTTACGCCTATACTCACTGAGACATCCGTAGCATCTGCATCGCCCCAGTTAATCACCGGAACTACTATACTGAAATTCTGACACTTAGCGATCTCGAGTACTGAATCAGTGACGAAGTCATCCTGGGTTAACGTTCCGACGTGGGTCTTGATTCCTGCGGCAAGGTCCGCCTTCCATTCCTGGTAGATATAAACAGAATCATCATCGGCAGGTCCACCTGTCTTCGTTACATTGACAACGATATTGCCATCGGTGTTGTTGGTACATGTCACATTCCACTTGACTTGAGCGTAGCAGCAGCCGCAGAAGGATTGTGGAATAGTCGCGTTCCACAGACCTCCTCCCAGGGAAGTCATCGTTATTGTATCCGGCCAATCAGCCTTGGGCTTATGGATTACTTGGGCCACCGGAGTTGTTAAGTTGGCGCCTAATCCTGATAAATCTATAGTTATATTAAATGGACCCATTAACTCTGTAGCCCTGCAGTTTGTAATCTCAGCGATTACGTCAAAATTCTGGCACGAAGAGAATGTGCTGGCATTCGCTGGATTAATAATATTCACTGTGAAGTTCTGCTGACTAATGGTGACTGTATCGTTAGCTTCCCTTTGGCTGGTGGGAACTGTGAAATTCATATCATGACCGGTGACATGAACCTTGAAGGTAACCGCAGTGGCAGCCTGGCATGTCACAGCCCAGCTAACCGGGGCTGAACCACCTGCAGGGAGAGTCCCCACATTCTTCGGAAGTTGATCTGTATTCGGTAGAAGTGATACACCATCTACAAGAACCGAACTAGCACCTTGGGTTATATTTATATACGCCGTAACGAGAGTGGCTGGTACATCACCAGTGTTGTAAATAGTAGCACCCACCGTGAAGGTGTTGTCACATCCTGTGCAAATCTTGGTATTATTTGCAGGTGTAGTGATATCAACCGTAAGATTTACCGGCAGTGTCTGGTGTACCCTAACAGTATCATTAATTATTTGTCCTGGAAGAGCTAAGTTAGTAGCGGTTGCATACACAGTGATATTTACGTAGCCTGAGCCATTGCAGTGAACCGTCCAGCCAACCTCGTGCGTATCACCGGGCTTCATATCTGGAAGCGGCCAGGTCCCGGGCATTCCTGTCACAAGCTCGGCATTTCCAACCAAGGTTATGCCAGCAGTGACACCCGTAGCAGTTGTGGTCTGGTTGATATTGGTAATAGTTGCTTTAACGCCAAAAATGGTGCAGTTATCAATCATTTCAGTCGGATACTGGAAAATATCCACCTCCAGCACCGGATCAACTGGCGCTTCTTTCTGTATCACTGTAATCTTGTCGGAAGATACATTTCTGACACCAGTGGTTGTCGATATTGCGTCTACCGTGATTTCAGCGTTACCTGTCCCGTTGCAGTGCACCTTCCACCAAACATCGGTCACTGCATTCGAACTAAGGTCGCCCACGGACTTGGAATCGAACGCGTCCCCAGAGCCTACTGGTGCCAGCTCGGCGGTGCCACCCGCTATGGTTATATTAGCGGTAATACCTTCGAGCGTTACGCCTGCAGAATTGGCAATGACGGCATTAACATAGAAATTAGTGCAATTGGTGTACTCTGTCAAATTATCAGGTCTCTCAATGCTTACTACTAATCCCCCGGGTTGAGCCTCGCAAGCACCATCTGGGTTACTTAGTATTGGTGCTGGTAAAAGGGCAAGTATCGACGCAATCATTATAATCGCTAATGTTATTCCTATTATGCCTTTTCTTT
>CAZPJZ010000486.1:0-2805 GCA_964586995.1 uncultured Pirellulales bacterium
CCAATTTGCCGACCTTGTCGCCGAGTGCAAAAAATGCCACATCCGAACTCGGGTTGATCATCTCGAAGATACAGATAGGGAAATGAAAAAACAGCTTCAATTGACAGAAGAGCTTTTGGCCCACTTCAGCGGTCAACAACAGCATACTGAGCACGTCTCCATCGAAGCCGCTAAGGCCAAAGCGCAGGATTTATCCAACAAGGTCTGTCCGGCTTGCGGTGCGGTGGGCCAGTTTACCGAGCCGATGCCCTTCAAATTGATGTTCGAGACCCAGATGGGCGCCAACGTGGACGACTCGATGACTCTGTACATTCGTCCCGAAACGGCGCAGGGCATCTTTGCGAATTTCAGAAACGTGCTCGATACCACCAGAATCAAGATTCCCTTCGGCATCGCTCAAATCGGCAAGAGTTTTCGCAACGAAGTCACCACCAAGGCGTTTATCTTCCGCACTCGCGAGTTTGAGCAGGCCGAGCTTGAGTTTTTCTGTGAGCCGGGCACCGATGAACAGTGGTACGATCGCTGGAAGGAGCTGCGATTCAACTGGTACACCGACTTGAGCATAAAAAAGGAGAACCTGCGTTTCCGCGACCACGACCGGGATGAGCTGGCTCACTACGCCAAGGCCTGCGTCGACATCGAATACAGATTCCCATTCGGCAGCGGCGACTGGCAGGAGCTTGAAGGCATCGCCAACCGCACCGACTACGACCTGCGGCAGCATCAGCGCGGCATCAGAACGCTCAACAAATGGTTTGAAAACGACCGCGATGTCACAAAAATCGATCTGGCGCCCGAGGCAGAAGATTATCAGTCGGGACCGCTATCTTACTTTGACGACCAGCAGAAAAAACGCTACATCCCTTACGTGATCGAGCCAAGTGCAGGCATCGACCGCAGTGCTCTTGCCTTTTTAGTGGATGCTTACGATGAAGAGGAGGTCCGCGGCGAAACGAGAAACCTGCTTAGATTGCACCCTGCTCTTGCACCAATAAAGGTCGGCGTCTTTCCGCTGGTAAAAAGGGACGGCATGCCAGACGTAGCGCAAAATATCTATAACGATTTGAAAAGACATTTCAACTGTTTCTATGACGATAAAGGTGCAATCGGCAGACGCTATCGCCGGCAGGATGAGGCCGGCACGCCATTCTGCATAACCGTTGATGGCCAGACCCTGCAGGATACGACCGTCACCATCCGGCAGCGCGACTCGATGGACCAGGTGCGAGTCTCCACCGACCAGCTACTCACCTACCTGCGTGTAAAATTAGAGGCTTGAAAGATGAAAAGTGAACGAGAAGTTATTGAGTATTGGTTAATAGGCTCAAAAGAGGATTTTGACAGTGCGGAAATTCTGTACCAAAACAAGAAATATCACCATGCTTTATTTTTCTGCCACTGAAGTATCGAAAAGATGCTAAAGGCGATAATTGTCCGGTCGACAAAAGCTGCGCCGCCTTTGAGCCACGATTTGGTTCGCCTCGCAGAAAAAGCTGCCGTGCCTCTTAGCGAACGCCAAAAGAATGAACTTGCGGAAATTACTACATTCAACATTGGAGCAAGATATGACGACTATAAACTCAGTTTCCGCAGAAAGGCAAAAAAACAATTTGCGCTAAAATATCTTAAAAAGACAAAGGAAATGCTACAATGGCTAAGCAAACAGGCTTACGCAAATCGGAAATAAGCAAAATTCATAAATTCATTCGGCTTCTAAGAGAACAAGGGGTCAGCGTATCAAAGGTTATACTTTTTGGCTCCTATGCCAAGGGCAAAGCGAATCCCAATAGCGATATTGATCTTGCTATAGTGTCACGTCAATTCGGACGAGATGTTGCGGAAGAAATGATGCTGCTACGAAAGGCAGCTCTAAAGATTGATTCGCATATTGAACCGGTGCCGCTTTCCCCTGATGACCTGGACGATAACTATGGTACGCTTAGTCAGGAGATCAGGCGACATGGAATAGATATGAGGGTAGCAGCACCTATTTAGTTTGTAGGCTGGGCGCGCCAAAGTCTGCTTCTAAATAAAAGGGCGCCTCAGCATTTAGATATTAGGGATATTAGGGGGATATTAGGGGGATATTAGGGACAGTCACCGATTTAACGTTGGTCTCTCTTTTGTGTTTTTACTCTTCTCTCTTTGCGGTCTGCCGACCGGCAACGGACGAACACGGCGGCCAAGCAGCTTCTCGAGCTTGCTTAGAAAACTGTCGCTGCCAAGAGGTCTTCCCGTATGCGTACTTAACCTGACACGCCTAAGCTCACTATCCGACAGACCCTCGGCAAGCTCCTTTCGCCACGCCTCGGCAGATATCTTATCGTACCACTTCGGCAAGTTCAAAACATCCGAGGTGGCTTTTTCATCAACGTGCGCAGCGGCGCTGGACCAGGCGTACCGCCACGCCTTCCGGCAGAGCCTGGCGCGAACGGCATTCAGTTCTATGTACTTCATCGCAAGCCAGAAATGACGCCCATCCAGAGCACAGCTATAGAACCGTCCCTGCCACAGGTGGCCGCTGCGGCGATGGAAACGATTGATGTACTGTGCATAGCGAAAGTGTGTCCTGCCGACTGCCTTGGCCAGCGAATCCTCGGCGTGCGGTATCGCCACGATATGGACGTGATTGCCCATCAGGCAATAACCGATCAGCTCCAGGGCATATTTGTCCGCCTGCTCTTTCAACAACTCCAGATACACGCGCCGGTCATCGTCAACAAAGAACACATCCTGGCCGTTGTTGCCGCGCTGCGTGATATGATGGGCGAACCCCACAGCGATAACCCTGGCTAATCTTGGCAT
>CAZPJZ010000487.1:0-2804 GCA_964586995.1 uncultured Pirellulales bacterium
ATCATTCCTCGATACCAGTTGCAGGATGCGGTTCAGCTTTATCAAGGCAGGTATGCACCATTTCTTGATGAGTGGAGCGAGAAGGTAACCAAATTTGAACGACTCCTGACCGACAAGATTCGCTTACACCAGAGCGGCATGGAAGAACACCTGAGAGCACTGTACGGGGCTTATCGTGAATGCTTCCTCGGGTATTGGCTGAAAGGTTACGTAGAAGAAATGGAGGCGGTTAGAGGAGGCCACGCCTCGCTAAGTGAGCCGGTTAATGTGCAGAACAGTCCGGGCGATCACATTACCACCCCGGAACGTCCCGCATTACATCTGGAGACTGCATCGGACTACAAAGTCCCTGCCATAGACAACCCGATTCAGACGCCAGCGAACCACACGGAGCCCGACTGTAACCAATCGGCCATCCAGCCCACCGCCACGCCCCTGAGGATTACGTTCGTCAACACCAATACGCCTGGCTTTGACGTGGGAAGCTCCAACTTGAGGATTTACCATATACTTAAAATCCTGGCAGACGCGGGACATAAGATTGACCATTTGTACTTTAGCCGATACGAAAATGACACAAGATACAAGGCGGCCTTTGATGGCGCGGTCACTTTTATTAAGACCAGCGGCACGTTGAACAGTTTCATGGATTACTTGCATCTCAACAAGGTCGATAACCTTGATTGTGTATGGATAACTAATTTGTGGTCGGTTGATTATCTGGATTTGGCTCTGCAGCTAACTCATTGGCTGAAGCGGCATCGCCCACAAACAAAGGTCATAGTCGATACTATGGATTTCCACTACAAAAAGTACCTGAGGAAATCCAATGTATCCAGGAACAATCAAGACTTATTTATAGCGGAGCGGTTCCTGGAGCTTGAAAAGCAACTCTACCCGATAGCTGACGAGGTGCTCACAGTCACGGAAGTTGAGAAGCGTGACATACTCCAGCATGTGGGACCACAATGCAGCGTCAGCGTGATTCCGAATATGCACAGAATACCGCCCCGTAAGTCTGACGTGCGGCGGCGGAAGAATATCTGTTTTCTGGGTTCTTTCCACGTCAGACACAACGTCGATGGAGCAAGATGGTTTCTACAGAAAGTTCTTCCGCTCATCGGCAAAGAAGCTCCGGAGGTTAGATTCGATATCTTAGGTTTTGATAACGAGAAACGGGCAGATGAGTTTGAAGTAAGCCCAAACGTGAAGGTGGTAGGTTACGTGGAAGATGCCGAATCGGCGCTGGCCGCCTACAGACTATTTGTTTGCCCAATGGTCTATGGGGCAGGCATGAAGGGCAAGCTCGGTGTGGCCGCCGCAGCCGGAACGCCCTTCGTCACGACCACCGTTGGAGCAGAGGGGTTCGATTTTGCTGATGGGCAAGACTGCTTCATTGCAGATGAACCGGGCGACTTTGCGAACAAGTGTCTGCGGCTTCTGCGCGAGGACTGCCTTTGGGAGCAGTTCAGCACAAGAGCCAGAAGTATGATCGCTGAGAAATTCAGCATCAAGGCAGTGAGTAAGAAAATAGAAGCTCTTTTACAGGCGGTCGCCGCCGAGAGGCAGGTTACAATAGGCCAAGACTCTGTGGCATCTTCGACGCCGCTAGATTCCGTTACTATTGAGCAAGCAAGGACTGGGCCGAAGGTCTCAGTAGTCACAGCCTGCCGGAATTCCGAAAAGTTCCTGCGAGAATGCGTTGAGAGCATCAGGAGTCAGACGTTAAGCCAGTGGGAACTGTTCTTGCTGGACGACGGCAGCACGGACGGCACCCCGAATATAATCGAACAGTACAGCCGCAAGGATGAGAGAATCAAAGCCTATCGCTTTCCCGATTGTAAAGGGCCCTATGTCAGAAGGAATTTTGCCATTGAGCGGGCGAATTCTGATTTTATCGTAATCCATGACGCAGACGATATCATGATCCCGAGAAAGCTGGAGATATTGCACGGGGAAATAACAGCCGATGATAGAATGGGCGTCGCAGGCTCTTACTTCCGCCGCTTTATGGACGAGTTTAAGGGCCTGCAATACACCGACTGCCACGACCTGCCTACCGACCATAATGAAATCGTTGCGAAGTTCTCATCGTGGGGACATGCGATAAGCCATGGCTCTGCCATTATTCGCAAGAAGCTCTTCGAGCAGATCGGATTATACGACCGGAACCCGTTTGCTTCAGACACGTTCTGGTTTGCCAAGCTGGGCGAGTTCGCCCGACACTATCCTGATCTAAGATTCACGAACGTTCCGGAATACCTTACGTTGGTGAGAGTGCACTCCAATTGTCAGACAGGGGCACTTCCTTGTTTGGACCCGCGCAACAGAAGAATACGATACCGAGAATATTGCGAATGCAAGCTCAGAAGGATAAGAGAAAAGCTCCGGAGTTTCCCGAATACAGATATAGGCAACGAGCTACGAACCTGCGACTGTTCGGATTTCCTAAGGGGATTCAAGGATCATATTGTCAGGTGGGAGAGTGAACCACTGCACGAGAACGTTATCTGGGAACTGCAGCAAAACGCTGTCCGGCTTTTTAACCAGGGTTTCTACGTCAACTGCATCAGTACGCTGAACGGGATTGAAGTCATGGCGGCCGATATCACAAAAAGAACCGGCAACTATGACCTTCTGCGAGCTATGGCTTTTTTAGCGCTTGATATGAAAAAACAAAGCCTGATATGTCTTAACCGAGAACTGCAGAATCATAAGAACGCCGCCGCGAAACGGTTCATCGCCGATTATTTTGATGGCCAGTCCAAGACAGACGTGCAGAAATGGTGTGCAGAAAATGGCGA
>CAZPJZ010000488.1:0-2803 GCA_964586995.1 uncultured Pirellulales bacterium
ATCTTCTCGAGCGGGTACTTGTCCAGGTACGACTGTGGGGCGACCCGCGGGTCGTGCGGAGTGGCAAAAGCCAAGTACATAAAGAAAGGCTTACTTTTCTCACGCGTGCGCAGGAAATCAATTGCATCATCAGCAATCACTTTGCCCGGCTCACCGGACAGGCGAACCGCCTGGTCTTGCAGGTAGTGGCTATGGACGAAAGACTTGTGGACTTCTCGGTCCGTGTTACCTTGTTTGCCGTGATGGTACGAGACATAGCCTGCCTCGTTCATCGACCGGGGGAAGTTGGGTGCGTCTTTTGGTAGATTCCTGACCGAGAACCACGACCGGCCTCGTAACATCATCATTCGGCTGGGTAGGCAGACCGCCCCGCTGAAGCCGCCCATGCAATAGGCGTTCTTGAACATAAACCCGGATTCCACCAGCTCATCCAGGTTGGGCGTCTGAATGTGAGGATTGCCCAGCGCGCCGACCGTATCTTGCCGCTGGTCGTCGGTGAAGAAAAACAGCACGTTGGGCTTTCTCGGTTTTGACGTCCGGACATCGGCCTTGGGCGATTTTGCCGGCAGCAGCCACCACGTGGCGCCCAGGCTCAGCGTCTTGAGAAATTTGCGGCGCGTGTAGCCAAGTGTGCTCATATTTGTCCTTCGTTGTGCCTCAGATCGAGCGAATCTCTTGTCTCATGAAAATCAGGTAAGAAATGCCGAAGCAGACCGCGGTCATCGCCAGGATGGTCGTCAAATAGGGAGCCACCACCAGCATCGACTGTGTCAGGGATAGCGCGCTGTTGAAGCGGCTCATCGATATGGTCTCCATCGGACCTATCAGCACAAAACTCTTGGTGGTCTTGTGGTACGGGTTCACGATCGTTGAGGTAGCATCGGAGTACAAATTGACCGGCGAGACGCGACTGATGCCCTCGGCGATACGAGCGTTCCTCAGCATCAGCTCAGGGTTATCCTGATACGGCGGGACGATGAGGTCGGCGATAAGACCGGAGCCGAACCCGATAAAGAACGATACGAATATCCACAACGCCACTGAAGCCAAGGCGGCCGTGCCCACCGACCTGAATATGACCGAGAACAAAATGGCCATACCAAGCCAGAAGCCCACATAAATGACGCTGATCAACATATACACGACCAGGCGGGCCACTTCTTCAGCGCTGGGCACGACGCCGATAGCCACCATCCCCAAACCGGACAGAAGCAAAACCAGGCTGACAAACATGATGGATATTGTGGCAAGGCCCGCCAGGAACTTGGCGTTGATGATGGCATCGCGATACACAGGCTGCGACAGCAGCTTGGACAGTGTGCCGGCGTTGCGCTCCCGGTTGATGGCATCAAACCCCATGATGATGCCAATCAACGGGCCGAAGAAGGCGATAAACTGCGTCAGCGAAAAAAACTTCCCGCCCGTCGTGAACAGCATCAGGAAAATGTATTCGGCTTTGGCACCGCCGCTGAGCTGTGATCTGAGATTCATACTGACCATGTAGGTGGTCAATAGTGCGACGCACAGCACCAAGCAGAACAGAATCAGAAAACGCGTCGAATTGAAGTGATCGGCTATCTCTTTGCGGAAGATAGTGAACATTCTATTGCTCCTGGAAATACCGCATGTAGATATCCTCGAGGCTCAGCTCACCGTCTTTCGCCTGGATTCCTTCCCCGGCGATCTGCTCTATCGTGCCTTTGGCCACGAGTTTGCCCTTATTCAGAATGCCCACCCGGTCGCAGACCTGCTGTGTCTGGTGCAGAAGGTGCGAGCATAGCAGAACCGACATGCCTTCTTCCCGGCTGAGGGTCCTGATCAATTCGAGCGTTGAGTTGATTCCTTCCGGATCCAGACCGAGAGTTGGCTCATCCAAAATTATGAGTTTCGGATTCTTTATCAGCACCTCGGCGATGCCGAGGCGCTGCCGCATCCCCCTCGAGTAGGCTCCGACCCGCTTATTTGCTTCGTCGGCCAACTTGACTTTTTCAAGTGCGCCATCGATCCGCGTTTTCGCTTGCGAATCCGGCAGCGAATTGAGGCGGGCCACGTACATCAGATTCTCATGGGCGGTCATGTCATCGTAGAAGCCCACATTCTCCGGCATGCAGCCGACCTGTGCCTTGACTTTCAACGGTTGTCGCGTCGGATCGAAGCCCAGCGTGCGCGCCCGGCCGCTGGTCGGCTCAGTCAATCCCAAGAGCATCAAAATTGTGGTGGTTTTGCCCGCCCCGTTGGGCCCGAGAAAGCCAAAAATCTCGCCCTGTCGGACCTCAAAAGTTAGGTGGTCAACCGCCGTTTGCCTGCCGTAAACCTTTGTCAGCTCATGCGTTTCAATGACCGCCGTCATTTTATTATCGCCTTCCCAGACGTTTGAATGTAATAGACAGTCCGACAATAACTGCAATAATGATCCCCACGCCGATATAACCCCAGGTGGAGGCCGCCCGTACCGTGACCCTGAACTCTAAATCATCACTGGCTTGGTCTCCCTGAGCACTGACGGCAACGGAGTAGTCACCCACCAGCGCTTCGTTGGCAGGCGTAATGGTAACTTCGACCTGCTTCAAGTCGCCCGGCTCAAGCATCTCCACCTTCTCCGGCTCAAATTTCACCTCCCAGTTTTCCGGCTTAAATGACGTGAAGGAGATCTCTTCTTGAGGAGACGACCCGTCGTTAATAACGTACATAGATATGTTAGCATGCTTGCCCTTGCTGGCAGTGAGCGACAACACTCCCTTTAGGGTCCTGCACGTGATCTTATGGGTACCGGTCAGAATGACCTTCAGCTCTATTTCGGCCT
>CAZPJZ010000489.1:0-2782 GCA_964586995.1 uncultured Pirellulales bacterium
TAGGTCTTGACTCGTGGTGAGGGCACGATCTGCCTGTCTTCGCCCCGGAAGGGCTTTTCGGTGTAGTCGTTGAAGAAAAAGGTGACGTGAGCATATTTTTCCGTTTCAGCACAGCGAAACTGTTTCAGCCCCAGCGAACTCCAGTATGCCCCCAGGATGTTCTTCATCTTGGGCGGCTTCGGAAACGCCACCGGAGCAGGTATCGTTGCATCGTACTCGGTCATGCACACGAAATATATGTTGGGTTTGGTTGTTCTGGGGAATTCTTTGAAGTCCGGCTCGACAAATGCCCTGGTGATTTCGCGAGGCCTGTCGCCGCGGAAATTGAAGAACACCACACCATCGCCGTCATCGACGGTCGCCAGCGGTTCGTTCTCGGCGTTGATGATACAGGTTGGCACGATGAATTCGTCGGTTACGCCTTTTTCGTAGCTTTTAGCCACGGCCTCTGCGGCGCTGCTCGCCTTGACAGCTTTGCCGATCCGCATACATTCGTATGCTTTTTGTACCCGCTCCCATCGGCTGTCGCGGTCCATCGAGTAGAATCGGCCCATGACCGTTGCGACCTTGCCTACACCTATCTGTTGTGCCTTTTTCTCGATCTGACCGATGTATCCTGCTGCGCTATCGGGCGGTGAATCACGCCCATCCGTGAAGGCGTGGATAAAAACCTCTTTCACATCGTTTCTCTTTGCCAGCTCCAGCAGGCCATACAGGTGGTCCAGCAGCGAGTGCACGCCAACGTCACTGCACAAGCCCATAACGTGCATCCTGCCGCTGCTGTTCTTTATGAATCTGATCAGGTTCTGGAACTGTTCGTTCCGGAAGAATGATCCGTCCCGGATGGCCCTGCTGATTCTCACCGATTCCTGGGGGACGATCCTGCCGGCGCCAATATTCTGGTGCCCCACCTCGCTATTTCCCATGGTTCCATGCGGCAGACCCACGTCTTGGCCGCTCGTATGGATCAGGCAATTGGGGCACTGGCTCATGAGTCGATCATCAACGGGGGTATCAGCCCGCTTGATAGCATTATATTCATCTTCATCTCGGTTGGGGTTATAGCCCCAACCATCGCGGATAATTAAGACAAAGGGCCTGTTTTTCAGAGCTACTTTCTGTCTGGCCATACAAGAAAAACCCTTTCTAAAAAGAGCAGCAGAGACACGGCAATACCTCGTCCGAGCCTTACATTCTATCCGACTTGGATCAGCATCATATACAGCGGGATCGAAAATGTCAAACACTACTAAAGACGTGCCCTGAGGGGCGATAAAGGGCGTGCCAAAAATCTTCGCGCCCTAAAAAATGGATATGATATATGCTATTTTGTGTCGATAAATGGTTTATTCCTTAATTGTCCCTCGCCTTTTTGCGCTGATTTCATCTAACAAGCGTACCGCCTCCTCCACTATTGCTTCGCCCGTGCCCTTGGCGACGAAGCTGTGCAGGCCCGTCCATACCTGGTAACCACCCAGATCGTATGCCTCTTGATCGGGGATGTAGCCGATATAATCGTTGGCCAGCCCGATAACGTAAGTATAACGGAAGCCAGACCGCCGCTTTATTTCGGTCCCAAGTCTGCCAAAAAGCTCGCCCGGCACACCCACAAACGCGATATCACCAATAACGATAACGTGCAGCCAGCTACTACGTACTTCGCCCTGATGCTTCATCAGCTCCTGTCGCATCTTTCTAAATACCTCGACGACGCGCTGGGGATCGCCTGCCAGTCGTTTATGGCAGTAGTAGGATACGGCTTTGTCCTCCTGGTCCTGGTCAAAGCTCCTTACTCGGTACTTCAGCTCTTTTTTCACCGAATTGATTGCCGGGACCTGCCTTTTCGCAGCTTTAGAAAGGGCTTCCTTGACGGCATTTTTGATCCTGAGTATCCTCTCGTCCGTAGAAAGCGTCAAAACGTGCGTAGAACCAAATGCCCCGGGGATGAAGATTGTCGTCGCATCAAGCTCCTCTTGCAGCTCTTGGGCTGCCAATCCATAAAAACCGGCAGAACGCTTATTGCTGCGAACCCCGATATTGTGTGAAGAATGGTTGAATAAGAGGGCTTTTAAGGCCCCATCTTCTTGCTTGAACGCCAGAACCGGCAATTCCGGATCGAACGGCCCAGTCGGCCTTAAGGCATCATCTCTCGAGCCGACCCAGTAGATCGTCCCATCCTTCAGCAGCTCGCGGCTGTTTTGACCCACCGTCGATTCCTGGCCCAGCCAGAAATACATCGAATCTGATCGGGCATCTTTCAGCTTCTGGTTAGCTTTGTGGACAGTCGATACAACGGCATCTTTCAGGCGCCCACAAAAGACCTCGTCTCTTTCATATCCATGTACCGTGACGGTTGTCGGAGCATGGTGTGTGTGAGTAGCCGTGATAAGAATATTCTCAAAAGGAATGTTCTCCTCGGCTTCGACTTTTCTGCAAACATCGTCAAGAATGTCCCGCTGCAGAGCCAATACATCGCATGAGACGATGCAGACCTTAATGTTCGCCTCAATCACTATCGCCGAAGCCCTCAACTTACCTTCTTGACCGGAAACATACCCGGCAAAGATGCCTCCGCCGATAGCCATTGAGTCATCGCCTGCAATTTCTGCCGTCGCGGCGGCCACTTTCATCCCGTTCGTTCCTTCTCCCAGCGCTGGCGTGCAGGCTCCCAATATTGCCGGGAACAGGACCGCAAACATGCCTGCCGCTCTCACTTTTTCTGCTGCGTTCATCGCCACCTTCCTTAAGAATTTTATAAACAAAGCCATATTACCTTCGCTTC
>CAZPJZ010000490.1:0-2761 GCA_964586995.1 uncultured Pirellulales bacterium
TGTTCCAGTGCTCGTGCACGCCCAGGCTGGGCAGTCTTTTGACGTCGCCGGCGTGGTCCGGGTCGTAGAATGTCCCCGAAGGCGGATTGTCGGCCAGAGCTGCCTCGTGCAGGTAATCATCGACTCCACTGACGCGTGCACGGTCGTACTCGGCATACAGGAAATCGAAGCCCACCGAGTCGATGGCGACCGGGTCCTGCGAGGCCAAAAGGCTGGACGTCCAGTCGCCGTTGAATGGGGGCGACTGCCATCTTCTTGGCCCTTTGTTCATATCTGTGGGATGGATGCCACAGTAGAGGCCATCAATCAGGTACAGCACGGTCTTGCCGCCGATGTGAGCGTGACCCATCAGGTCAACCAGGTTTCGGTATATGCCTGTCTCTTTGGAAAAGGCGCTTCCGTGCATATCGTAATAGCCTTTTTCGGCCGGCCACCTGATTAGCGAACCGTAGTGGTTCTTGGCGCAGAGTGTCACGCCCGCGCCGGTGTGGGCCTTGAGGTTGGCAAAGTTGATCAGGTAGTCCGCCTCGGCGAACGACACAGGGACGTAATCCTGCTTGCATCCCTGCGGCTTGCAGCTCCAGTACAGCGGAACCGAGGACTGTTCCATCTTAACTCGGCCGAATTTGCCGGCGTGGTCCAGATAACGCACATCCGGAAATTCTCCGTGAAGAATCTCGTAATATTCGTTGGCGAAATAGGCCAGGCTGTCACAAATCGCAATATCGGCTTGCTTAACACCGACCGTGTTCACGAGCTGCCGCAGCAGGGCTATAAGCATTTGCGGCGACGTGTTCATGTAATCTACGGTGCTATCCAGGTTGTAGGTGTCCTTATTGACGCCTCCGTGGGTCCAGATAAAGCCGACAAAGTTTACCTTGATGACAACCTTCTCGCCGGGTTCGTATCCGACCTGGCCTTTGCCGCGTGTTTTGTTGTGGTATTTGAACAAGCGGTCCCACGCGGCCGCGTCACTGGCTTGGCCGGTCAGCTCGCGAATTGCGCGTGACATCATCTGGCACACCCGCGTTTGATTGGTGTGGCTGCTTTCCCAGGGATGTCCGTTACCCGGCCCGTCCCAATCGGTGGCTTCCGGGTCGTGCACCCAGACGACGCGCCCTGGATAGATCCCGGTAGCGACACCCATGGGCTTATTGGCGGGCTGTGCCTCCGCCAGAACCAACCTCTCGCCGGTCGTGCTGACGGTCAGCCATAGGGCGGCGGTGCCCGCGGCAATGCACATCAAGGCCAGCACGTATCGCCGGCGAGCGAGGCTGAGCCGGGCCTTTCTAAGTGCGATGCCGGACGCCCCCAAGCCCAGCAGCCAGACCACAAAGCCGGAGGCCAGCGGAAAGGCCACACGCTGACAGGGATACGTCGCTCGCGACGGTTTCGGCAGTACCCGTACCAGAAACCATATCAGCGACAGCAGCCCCGCAAGTGGAAATATCCACATCAGCCAGCGATGTTTGGGCTTGTGCGCGGTGGGCTTGCCTTTTCTTAAACAGTCCCCATGAGCCGCTGTGCTGTCAACCGACCGAACGTTTCTTTCTCTTAGAAATACCATGTCGACACCTCCCTAAATACAAGATTCTTGCAAGATTTTCTAACCCCGATTTGCCCACAATATGTGTCAAGCATCAATTTATAAAACATCTTGCGCACGATTTCACTGCTAACAAACCAGATTAGAAATTCTACCGAATTTGACAGAGAAATGCAATCGTTGGCTTGCTAACCTTGTTCTTCGGTGGGGGTGTGGAGCTTATCCTTTGCCTCGCGCCGTTCGGGCGGCTTGGCCAGTTTTGCCAGGCCGGTAAGCACGGCAACGGCGATGAGTGTTGACATGACAGCGAGGCTGTAGAAGCCCGCTCCGCAGGCCACGCCGATGCTGGCGACCAGCCAGATAGTTGCCGCGGTGGTCAGGCCGTGGACACCCCCTCGATCCTGGATAATTGCGCCCGCCCCCAGGAAACCCACGCCGGTGACCACCTGGGCGGCTATTCGAGTGACGGAACCGCCGCTTTCAGCCATTTGCTCTGAGATGATGGTAAAAACTGCCGCCCCCAGGCAGATCAGGATATTGGTGCGTAGACCGGCGGCCTTGCCGCTGATTTCTCTTTCCAGGCCGATCGCAGCGCCCAGCACGACGGCCAGCAGTACACTTGGTGTTCCCTCAGGCCAGATCATTATTCTATCTCTCTATCAGTGTTTCATCGACCTGCATACCGAAGTGTCGCCCGACTTTTTCGATGTGGGCCAGCACTTTGTCGCCCGGCTTGAGATTCGTAATCGAGATGGGCTGGCCGTCAGGCGACACCAGGCGGATGGTTTCTGCATTCTGCATGACGAGGCTGATCGGCCGGCCTTCGGCCTCGGCCTCGATGAGCATCATCGGGCGTTTTTCGATCTTATTTCTGCCCAAGTATGCGGTCTGACTTTTGCCCTGGAAATTAACAAGCATTACTTCGTCGCCGGCTTTAAGGTCGGCCAGATATTTGGTTTTCCCGCCCGGCGTTAAGGTGTAGGCGTGCACGGCGCCGGCGTTAACTCGGAAAGGTCGGGCAGCCACGTAAGGGTTCTCGACCGATTCGGAGTGCACCAGGAAAAAGCCCGCCGCCGTATTGCCGATAAGCATCCCTTCGCCCACACTCATCTGCGTACAAGTATCCAGACACGCTCGGTCGCCCATGCCGAGCTGCTTGGTGGTTGTGATAGTCGCTTCGACCAGCGTGACTTTCTCGCTTATTCCATGAACAAT